>CAYRLV010000597.1:0-2310 GCA_964425155.1 uncultured Ornithinicoccus sp.
AGGAACTGGTCATAGGGGAAGTCGGTGCCGAGCAGGAGCAGCAGGTCGGCGTCCTCGATGCCCTCGGCGGCGGCACCATAGCCGAGCAGACCCGTCATACCGATGTCGTAGGGGTTGTCGTACTGAATGAAGTCCTTGCCCCGCAGCGAGTGCCCGATCGGCGCCTGCAGCAGCTCGGCGAGCGCCACCACCTCGTCGTGCGCCCCTGCGACACCAGCTCCCGCGAAGATGGCCACCGTGCCCGCGTCATTGATCGCGTCGGCCAGCTGCTGCACGCACTCCTCCGCCGGCACGACAGCACCCGGCATGAACCGGGGCTGCACCGGCGTCGGCACCGTTGCCTCCAGGCTGGCGATGTCGCCGGGCAGCGTGATGACGGCGACACCGCGTTGGCCGACGGCATGCTGGATGGCGCTGTGCATGACCCGCGGGGCCTGCCCGGTCGTGCTGACCAGCTCCGAATACACCGAGCACTCGGTGAAGATGCGGTCGGGGTGGGTCTCCTGGAAGTAGGACATTCCGATCTGCGGGCTCGGGATGTGCGACGCGATGGCCACGACGGGTGCGCCCGACCGGTTGGCGTCGTAGAGCCCGTTGATCAGGTGCAGGTTGCCCGGACCGCACGATCCGGCACAGACCGCGAGCTCACCGGTCAGCTGCGCCTCCGCACCGGCCGCGAAGGCGGCGGCCTCCTCGTGCCGGACGTGGATCCAGTCGATGCCGCCATTGGCCGATCCGCCGGTCCGCCGCACCGCGTCGACGATCGGGTTCAGGCTGTCGCCGACGATCCCGTAGATCCGTCGGACTCCGGCGTTCTGCAGCTGCTCGATGAGCTGGCTCGCGAGTTCCTTGGCCATGAACGGACTCCTCGGCTCGGTCGTCCGGGCTCGGCGAGCCCGCTGACTGCCCCGAGTCTGGCTGCGGTGCCCCTCTGAGGCAACATGACCCGCGCGTCGGAGCGGCTGGGATGCTGGGCTCATGTCTCTCGCGGTGTGCCTGCTCTTCGACCGGCGCGGAGAGCGGACCGTCCGTCGCCTCTGGGAGCGGCTGGAGCGAGCCGGCGTGCCCAGTCTGGCCAGCCACACCCACGGGCGCCACCACCCGCACGTCTCGTATGCCGTGTTGCTCGACTGGGACCTCGACGCCGCGAGTGCCGCGGTGGCTCGCCTCCCAGGTGGAGGGTCGTTCGAACTCAGCTTTCACGGCTTGGTCGTCTTTCCCCGGGGCCGGGTGTGCCTCGTGCCCGCGGTGACCTCCGAGGTCACGCGTCGGCAGGAAGCGGTCGCCGCCGCACTGGAGGACAGCGGAGCTACGCTCCACCGGCACTATCAGGCGGGGGAGTGGGTGCCGCACTGCTCGGTGTCGCCACGAGCGGCCGGGCCGCTCCTCCCCATTGCCGTGAAGGCTGTGACGGACGCGCTCCCGATGCGACTTCGGGTCGACCGAGCCGCCCTGGTCGACAGTGGGACGGGCCAGACGTGGCCGTTACCGACCATCCCGTGAGGGTGAGGATCGACCCATGGAACTCCGCGGAAAGTGCGGAAATCTGAGGCCCGGCGGGAATAACCCAGCAGGTGCTAAGCCCCAGCTCCGTGCCTACCTGACCTGAGGACCCCACCTCAGAGGAGAGTTAGGGACTTTGTCCGATCCACCCGCCCGGCCTTAGCGAGCACGCTCTTTCCTACCGGCGCACCAGATGGTGCTCCACCCCGGATCACCGGTCGCCGGCAGCGGAAGGAGCAAGGACATGCACCCCTACGTCAGCATGGAGATGGCCAAGGCTCGTCGCGAGGACGACCTTCGGCGCGCCGAGTCGTTCCGCCGCGCGAAGCTTGCCCGGCAGGCACGAGCCGAGGAGCGGCGTGCCCCTCGGCCTGTCATTCGGTTTGCCCGTCGTGGCGCCCCGGTGCCCGAGCGCACCGCGGCCGTCCGGCCGCTCCGGACCAGCCCGCCGGCCGCTGGTCAGGAGGCACACGCGCCGTCGTGGCGCCGGTCCGCCTGAGGCGGCCTCCGGTGGCCGACCAGGGCCCCGGTCGCGGCGATCCCGTTCAGTGGATCAGCCGGTGACCGGGGCCTTCTGCGTGTGCTCGGCGCGAGGCAGCCTGCCTGCACCCCTGGGGCGACCGAGCGCCAGCCGGCGCGTGAGGCGATGGGGTCAGGGGAGGGTGGTGGTGCAGATGCGACTGATGGGGCACAATGGGCGGTGCTGCCGGGAGCACCCGGCCGCACCGCGGCAGAGTTGGACCCGTGGACGAGGTCGTTGGGGAAGACGTCCCTCGCACACAGGAGGTCCGGATGTCTGTCGCGATG
>CAYRLV010000598.1:0-2302 GCA_964425155.1 uncultured Ornithinicoccus sp.
GCTCGAGCTCGGCCTCGTCCAGCAGCTCCCGGCCGGCGCCGGAGCGGCCGCGCCGGAAGAACGCCGTCGGGTCCTTGAGCACCCCGGACGGGTCCGGTGCAACCGCTCGGGCGGCGGCGCGCATCTGGTCGAAGGTCGCGGCCCGCACGAGCTCCGGCCACGTGTCTTCGTCCACGGAGATACCGAGGACCCCTGCGATCCGGCGCATCTCGGCATCGAGGTCGTGGCTGAGGTCGTCGTAATGGATGAGTTGGATGTTCGGCTCGTGCCGGCGGGCCCAGGCATCGGACAGGTGCCACATCACGCCGGGCAGCGAGTCCATCGACTCCTGGGGCGACACGCGACGGTCGATCCACGAGAGCAGCCAGTCGTGCACGTCCGGCCGAGGGGGCGGCGTCCGATCCGGCTCGGGTGCGCCGGTGAGCTCACGCACCCGGGCACGGTCGATGTTGTCGCCCTGGTGGTAGAGCGAGACGGCCATGTCCAGCGGGTGCCGTGCCACGACCAGGTAGGTGGCCCGCGGATCCAGCACGATCCCGTCGAGCGGGGTGTGCGTCTTGACGAAGCGCCGGTGACGTTGGGCGGCCAGGCGGCCGAAGACCTCCTCCTGCGGCTCGACCAGCCAGTCCAGCCACGGCGACAGCTGGTGCACCGGCGCCGGCAGGTCGGCCGTCCCGAAGACGAGCAGCGCGCAGATCATCTGCACCCACGTCGTGCCGCTCTTGGACCGCGTGCTGATGACGATGTCGCCCTCGCGGAAGGTGAAGTCGAGCCACCGGGCACTGTCCTCCTCCGGCGACCGGTAGCGGGTGGGCTGGGCGGGCACCCGGGCAGCGTAACGCCGGTCAGGCCTCCGGCATGACCGTGGCCGCCGTCACCGCACCCAGCTCGCGGCAGGCCCGCAGGGCCTCCTGGTCCGGGGTGCCCATCACGGTGAGCGGGTCGGCGACCGGCTGCCAGCCGAGCGCGCCGGCGATGCTGGTGATGGCGGTGACCGCACCCTCGGTGCCCTCGTTGCCGTGCACGTACACCGCATACGGGCGTGTGGTCGTGGCCTGCAGGCAGGGGTAGTAGATCTGGTCGAAGAAGTGTTTGAGCGCTCCCGACATGTAGCCGATGTTGGCGGGTGTGCCGAGCAGGTAGCCGTCGGCCTCGAGCACATCCACCGCGGTCGCCGCCAGCGCGGGTCGCACGACGACGTCGACGCCCTCGATCTCCTCGTCGCGGGCGCCGTCCAGGGCGGCCTCGAGCATCGCCTGCATGCCGGGCGACGGGGTGTGGTGCACCACGAGCAGGCGCGCGTGGGTGCGTGGCTCGCTGGTCGCGGACATGGTTCGACCTTACGGAACGAACGCCGCCCTGCGCCCCGGGGAGTATGCGGAGTCCCTCCCTGTGGCGGATGCCGTCGCCCCGACACAGGAGCAGGATGACTCGGCATGGACGACATGGACGCGACAACGAGGCCCTTCCGGTTCGGCGTGGTGGTCGGCACGCCCGACGACGTGCAGCAGTGGGCGACCCTGGCGCGGGAGGTCGAGTCGCTCGGCTTCTCGACCCTGCTGCTGCCCGACACGCTCGGCACGCCCTCGACCTTCCCGGCGCTCGCCGCTGCGGCGGCGACGACGAGCACGCTGCGCGTGGGCAGCTGGGTGCTCGCCTCGCCCTACCGCACGGTGGGCCAGGTGGTGCGCGACACGGCGACGCTGCAGGAGCTGTCCGGTGGGCGGTTCGAGCTCGGCGTGGGCGCCGGACGGCCGGGTGGTGAGCGGGACGCCGAGCGGCTCGGCGTGGCTTGGGGCAGCGCGGGCGAGCGGGTCACCCGCGTCGAGGAGGTCATCGCGGCCGTGCGGGAGCAGGTGACTCCCGTGCCACGTGTCGTGGTGGCGGGTTCGGGGCCGCGGATGCTGCGGATCGCCGGTGCGGCTGCCGACACGCTGGCCCTCGCCGTGTCACCCGCGTCCGACGTCGAGGCCGTGCGTGAGGTGGCCGACCGGGTGCGTGCGGCGGCGGGCGCCCGTGCGGGAGACCTCGAACTCAGCCTGCAGCTGACCGCCGTCGGCGACCAGGTGCCACCGTGGATCGAGCAGCAGATGGGGATGAGCGCGGGTGATCTGCGGGCCGCCGGCGCGGTCGGCCTGGTCAGCGCCGATCCGGTCGAGGCCGCCGAGTCGCTGCGGCAGTTGCGCCAGGTGGCGGGCGTCAGCTACGTCACCGTGCCGGGCGGGTTCGCGCACGCCCTCGCGCCGGTGGTGGCGGAACTCGCCGGCACCTGACCCCGCGCGGAGCTTGCTGGGGGCCGCGG
>CAYRLV010000599.1:0-2302 GCA_964425155.1 uncultured Ornithinicoccus sp.
CAGGCCGCTCCCCGCACCACCAGAACCGGCCGCCAGTGAGCAAAGCGGCCCCCAGTGAGCACGTATGCGGTGTGCTCACCCCTTGCCGACTACGTGTCGAAGTCTCCTGCGGCGTAGCGGACCTTGCGCAGCAACGCGAACAGTTGCGCCAGCTCCGCGGTCGACAGCGCGTCCAGGTTGAACTCGTCCTGCACGAGGTCCCGGGTGGCCGCCTCCATCACCTCGCGCCCCTCCGGCGTGATCCGGGCCAGCGCGCCCCTCCCGTCCCGGGGGTTGGGGACCCGCTCGACCAGCCCCTGCGCGGCCAGCCGCTGCACGATGTTCGTCGCGCTGGTCGGGTGCACCATGAGCCGCTCCCCGACCTTGCTCATCGGCAGCTCCCCCGCGCTGCTGAACGCCAGCAGCACCAGTGCCTCGTAGCGGGCGAAGGTCAGCCCGTGCGGGGCCAGCCTGGCATCGAACGCCCCGAGCAGCAGCTGCTGCACCCGCATGATCGACGTCGCTGCCGCCATCGCCGCCGGAGCCGAGTGCGGACCCCACCGGGCGCGCCACAGGTCGCGGGCGCGCACGATCGGGTCGAAGGGCAACCGGAAGCGGGCAGGCACCCCGTCAACATAGTCTGGAGCCGTGCGCCACATCGACATCCGAGGTCTCGGTCCGGTCAGCCGGATCGGCCTCGGCACCTGGCAGTTCGGCACCAAGGAGTGGGGCTACGGCGAGGACTACGCCGCGCACACGGCCGGCCAGATCGTCCGGCGGGCGCGCGAGCTGGGCGTGACGCTCTTCGACACGGCCGAGCTCTACGGGTTCGGCCGCAGCGAGCGGATCCTGGGCCGAGCCCTCGGGTCCGAGCGCGACCGGGTGGTCGTGGCCAGCAAGCTGTTTCCCATCCTGCCCGTCCCACCCCTGGTGCGCCGCCGCGCACGGGCGAGTGCCCGCCGGCTGCAGCTGCACCGCATCCCGCTCTACCAGATCCACCAGGCGCACCCGCTGGTCCCGGACGCGGTCACCATGCGCGGCATGCGGGATCTGTTGCGTGACGGCCGGATCGGCGCCGTCGGCGTGTCCAACTACTCCCTCGCCCGCTGGCGCAAGGCAGACACCGCGCTCGGGCAGCCCGTGGTCAGCAACCAGGTCCAGTTCTCCCTCGCCCACGCCGGTCCGCTCGCCGACCTGGTCCCGTTCGCCGAGCGCGAGGAGCGGGTGGTCATCGCCTACAGCCCGCTCGCCCAGGGTCTCCTCGGCGGCCGCTACGACGTCACGCACCGCCCCGACGGGATCCGGGCGCACAGTCCGCTGTTCCGCGAGGAGAACCTCACCCGGGCCGCGCCGATGCTGGACCTCCTGCGCGAGGTGGCCGCGGCCCACGAGGTGCGTCCCGCGCAGGTGGCACTCGCCTGGTTGCTCCACCTGCCGCGCGTCGTGGTCATCCCGGGAGCGGCCAGCGTGGAGCAGCTCGAGCTCAACGTCGCCGCCGGTGAGCTGGAGCTCGCCGACGACGAGCACCGCGCGCTCACCGCGGCGGCGCAGGCGTTCCGGCCGGTCTCGACCGTCAGGATCACCGTCGACGACGCGCGCAGGCGGCTTCGCTCACGCCTGCCCTGACCCGGCGGGTCGCACCATCCGGATCTCGCGGGTCCCCGTCGGCTCGTGCACGGACGTCCCGCCGTCCGCCTCGAACCCGTGCCGTCGGTAGAACGCCTGGGCACGCGGGTTGTCCTCCACCACCCACAGGTATGCCGGCCGGTCACCGACCGTCGCGGCCATCAGCTGGTCGGCGACCCCCGAACCATGGTGTGCGGCAAGGACGTTGATCGCCCAGAGCTCGCCCGGGGTCGGCGGATCCTCGTCGCGGGCCGGGGCGAACGTGGCGAACCCGACCACGTCGCCGGACGGAACGTGCTCGGCGACGCGCGTCAGCTTGGCCACGGTGCCCCGATCGTCCTGCGCAGCCGACCCCTTCTCGTCCGCGATGATGCGCCGCCACTTGGCGACCGAGGCGTCCACGTCCATCTCGGCGAGGTAGTCGTCCGGCATCACGCCGGCATACGCCTCCCGCCACACCTGCACGTGCATCGCCCCGAGTGCCGCCGCGTCGTCCGCGACCGGCGGCCGAACGGCATACTCATTGCTCCTGTTGCTCACGATTCGTCGGCGGACGAGCGTCCCAGCACCTCGTCGATCCGCTGCACCTTCGCGGTCAGCTGCCCGGTGTGGCCGGGCCGCAGGTCGGCCTTGAGCACCAGGGAGACCCGTGGGCTGCTCGCCTGCACGGCCTCGCAGGCACGCTTGACGACATCCA
>CAYRLV010000600.1:0-2302 GCA_964425155.1 uncultured Ornithinicoccus sp.
AGCTCGTCGGTGCGGAAGACCTTGCCGGGGCAGGCGATGTAGAGCGGCAGGTCGCGGGACAGCAGGCTGCGCACCTGGACCGGCGAGGTGTGCGTGCGCAGCACCATGCCGGTTTCCGGGGGGTCGACGAAGAAGGTGTCCTGCATCTGCCGGGCCGGGTGGTCGGGACCGAGGTTGAGCGCGTCGAAGTTGAACCACTCCGACTCCAGCTCCGGGCCCTCGGCGATCTCCCAGCCCATCCCGACGAAGATGTCCGCGATCCGCTCCGAGGTGAGTTCCACGGGGTGTCGGGCGCCGAACGGCCGGCGCCCGACCGGCAGGGTGACGTCGACCGTCTCCTCCACCAACAGCCGCGCGTCCCGCTCGGCCTCGAGCACCTCCTGCCGGGCGGCGAGCGCGCGACCGACCTGGGCACGCGCCATACCGACGCGTTTGCCGGCGTCGGCCTTCGCCGACGGTGGCAGGGCACCGATCTCGCGGTTGGCCAGGGCCAACGGGCTCTTGTCGCCGACGTGTGCGACGCGGGCGGCCTTCAGCCCCTCGAGACTGGTGGCTCGCGCGAACGCGGCCTCGGCGTCGGCGACCGCCTGGTCGAGCGCGGCGGGGTCGAGGGCACTGACCTCGACAGGGTCGTACTGCGTGTTCGGTCCGGACATCGCTTCCACTCTATTGTTGGCCGCCGCTCCTTCGCGGCAGGGTCGCTTCGGCTCCATTCTCGCCGCGGTCGTCTTCTGCCGCGCTCGCCTCGCTGCGGTCTCGTCGGCCGCCGCTAGGCAAACCGCTCGGGTGTGCCGGCGGGCAGGGTGAACCGGAACTGCGCGCCGCCGGAGGGCGCCCGACCGACCGTGATCTCGCCCCCGTGGGCCTCGACCAGGCCGCGGACGATGTAGAGGCCGAGGCCGGTGCCGCCCTGGGGCCGGCTGTGCCAGAACCGGGTGAAGATCACCTTGTGGTGCTCCTCGTCGATGCCCGGCCCGTCGTCGCTGATGGTCACCGCCACCCGATCGTCGCCACCCGGGCGGACGGCGAGTTGCACGGTGCCGTCACCGTGGCGCAGCGCGTTCTCGAGCAGGTTGGCCAGAATCTGGTCGACCCGGTCGGGGTCGGCCCACACCTCGGGCAGGCCGGGAGCGATGTCGACGTCGAACCGGTCGTCGTCGTAGTCGCCGGAGGTGAGCAGGCTCTCGACGTGGGCGTGGATCTTCGCCGCCAGGTCGACGGGCTGGCTGCGCACCTGCAGCCGGCCGCTGTCGATGCGGGAGACGTCGAGCAGCTCGGTGATCAGCCGAGCGACCCGGTCGGCGTCGGACTCGATCGCCTCGATCATCCACAGCTTCTGCTGGTCCTCGAGCTGCTCCCAGCGGCGTCGCAACGTCGACGAGAACCCCTTGACCGAGGTGAGCGGCGAGCGCAGCTCGTGGGCGACGGTCGCCACCAGGACGCTGTTGTTGGCCTCCAGCCGCTTGCGCGCGTGGGCGTCCCGCAGCGTCACCACCACCGCGCTCACCGGCTGGAGCCGGCCGGGACGGATGTACTTGGCGCTGACCAGGACCTCGTCGCCGTTGGCGAGCAGGAGGAGCCGCTCCCGGTGCCCGGTGCGGGTGGCCAACCCGTGCCAGGGGTCGGAGCACGCCCACCAGGACCGGCCGTCGACGTCCTGCAGCGGCAGCGCCTCCCGGATGTCGCGCCCGAGCAGGCTGTCGGAGGGCACGCCGACGATGCGTCCGGCCCGGCCGTTGACCTGGGTGATGCGCGCCTCCGCATCGGCCACCACGAGTCCGTCGGGCAGCACGTCGGACAACTCGCCCAGTCGCGCCCGGGGCCGGGGGTCGCTGCCCCCGTCCGAAGCGCGGTCAGAGAGCTCCGAAGCCATGCGACGACTCTATCGACCGCGGGGGGTCGCGTCAGCGCTGGCTCCGGCCGAGGCGTAGAGGCACACGGTGGCCGCCATGGCCAGGTTCAGCGACTCGGCCAGCCCGTGGATCGGGACGCGGACCACGAGGTCGCAGCGACCCCGCACCGCGTCGTCCAGACCCCACGCCTCGTTGCCCATGACCCAGGCGTGCCGGCGCCCCAACGGGGCGTCGCCGAGCATCACCTCGCCCGTGCCGTCGGCAGCGAGCAGCAACAGCCCCGCGGCGCGGAGCTGCTCCAGCAACTGGTCGACCGGCACCCCGACCACCACCGGCAGGTGGAACAGCGAACCGGCGCTCGAACGCACGACCTTGGGGTTGTAGACGTCGACGCTCGCGTCGCTGACCAGCACCGCGCCGGCGCCCGCGGCGTCCGCGCCGCGGATCAC
>CAYRLV010000601.1:0-2298 GCA_964425155.1 uncultured Ornithinicoccus sp.
ACGACCCCAAGACCATGCTGCTCTTCGGCGACGCCAAGGAGTCGCTGACCAAGGTCGTCGCCGGGGTCAAGGAGCTCTGAGCACCCTGCGCGCCCGCACTGCCCGCGCGGTTCGAGCGCGACGGAGCAGCGGCCGTATGCCGGCCAGCCACCGGCGCCGGCCCGTCGCCTCCGTCCCGGGGTCGGGCCGCGCGCGGCGCTGCCGGTAGCGGCGCTCGAGCTCGCAGGTGCGTAGGCGGGCAAGTGGCACGTCGTCGTGGAACATCGTGGTCTCCTGGGTCGCTCCGCATCGGTCACCACGACTCTGCCCCCGGCGCGGTGTCCCGGCTTGACCCGTCTTGCGGGATCCCTTGATCCTGCTTGCGGTTCTGCACTCCCGCGAGGCGAGAGCCCCGTCCCGACGCCGGACTCCCACTACGCTCCGGGCCATGGCCACCCGTGGCCGGACACGCCCGGCCGAGGACACGTTCCTGCGGTTCGTCCGTGCTGTCGCCGACAGCCTCGACGAGCCCCACCTGACCGGAGACGAGCTCGCCCGACAGGCGCACCTGTCGCGCTACCACTTCGACCGGGTCATCCGATCGGTCGCAGGGGAACCGCCCGCGGCCTTTCGCCGGCGCATCCTGCTGGAGCGCGCGGCATACCGGATGATCACCGGCGACAGCAACATCCTCGACATCGCCGTCGAGGCGGGCTACACGAGCAACGAGTCGTTCACCCGCGCCTTCGAGCGCGCCTACGGCAAGGCACCGTCGCGCTGGCGCGTCCGCCCCGAGAAGTTCCAGATCTCCGCACCCAACCAGGTGCACTTCCACCCGCCGGCCGGGCTGCGCCTCCCCGGCGAAGGAAGGGCCGAGGCCGCAGACCTCGTCGTGGCGATGGTGCGCCACCACGTCTGGCTGGTCGGTGAACTGGTGCGGCTCGCCGATGCCCTCGACGACACCGCCCTGGACGCGCCGCTGCGGGCGCCGGTGGACGGTATCGACGGGGACAGCCTGCGGTGGCTCCTGTCCCGCCTCATCGGTCAGATGCACATGTGGACGGCGGCGATGGACGACGCGGAGTACGACTTCTCCCAGGAGCGACGGGAGAGCACGGCCGCGATGCGGCGCCGGATCGCCTCCGTCGGACCTGCGTTCGTCGCGCAGGTGCGCAGGGTCAGCACCGAGGGACGGTTCGACGAGACCTTCGTCGACGCCATGCGCGAGGAGCCCGTGGTGGTCACGTACGGCGGCATGGTCGCGCACGTGCTCACCTTCGCGGCGCACCACCGCCTGCTCGCGCTGGACGTGCTGCGCGGGCACGGCCTGGACGATCTCGGCTTCGGCGACCCGAAGTTCTGGGTGGCCGAGAACCCCGACCCGGCGACGCCGGGCGCCAAGGACGGGAGGAGCCGATGACCGAAGCGACGACACCGCGAGACGGGTGCTGGTTCTGCGGGCGGCGACCCGCCGAGGACGCGCCACCCGGAGGGTGGCTGATCGACGACGACCTCTGGCGGGCCGGCCACACCCCGGCCTCGTACGCCCCTGCAGGGACGGTCGTGCTCGAACTGCGCCGCCACGCGCTGGACCAGGCGGAGTTCACCACCGCCGAGCTGGACACCGTCGGGCCGGTGACGGGGCGCCTCGTCACCGCGATCCGGGAGGTGACCGGTGCCGACCGCGTCTACCAGTGGGCGAGCATGGCGGCGTACCCCCACTTCCACCTGTGGTTGCTGCCGTGGTGGGCGCACGCCGGTGCACGCGGACCGGACTACCTCCAGGAGGCGGTCCACAGCGGCGGCTGCACGCCGGACCGGGCGACGGCGACCGCCGGCGCGCTGCGGGACGCACTCGAACGTCCCTCCGCTCGGACCCCCTGACCCACCCACGTTTTTCACTGGCCTTCCCGGGGTAGGAGTCGAATGATCGAGACGATTGTTCGATGAGCGGTGGCTGTCCGCGCCGCGCCGACGCGGATGGCCGCTGCGGCCCTGGACGGGGGCCGAGGAGGAAGCCGGGATGGCGGGCACGCTCGAGCGCGACACACTCACCACGCTGCAACCCCTGATCGAGCGCCACGGTCGGCGCCGCTCACCCGGCCAGACGCTCGTCAGCTGGGCCACCACGACCGACCACAAGACGATCGGCAACCTCTACTTCATCACCTCGTTCTCCTTCTTCCTGATCGGCGGCATCCTCGCGATGCTCATCCGCGCCGAGCTGATCGAGCCCGGCCTGCAGGTGGTGAACAACCCGGAGGAGTACAACCAGCTGTTCACCATGCACGGCACGATCATGCTGCTGCTGTTCGCGAC
>CAYRLV010000602.1:0-2285 GCA_964425155.1 uncultured Ornithinicoccus sp.
CGCAGCCGCACGAACCACGTCGAGCCCAGCGTGTCGACGACGTGCCCCAGCCGCCACGCCCCGTCCGGGTACTGGGTCAGCGACCCCACCACCGTCGTCGGGGCAGGGTCCGGGCCGACCGCGACCTGCGTCATGCCGTGGTCCGGGCCGACGCCGTCACCACCGGCAGCAGCCTGCCCGTCCCACGACACCCGCAGCTCGGTCAGCACCGCCACCACGGACGGCGCCGACGGGGTCACCGGCCCGGCCACCGGCGGGGTGTCGTCGTCGGTGTCCTGCCCGGGCGGGTCCGTCTCCCGCGGCGGGTCGACCGGCACGTCCGGCGGCGGCGTCGACCACTCCTCCTCCGTGTCCACCGGCGGCGCGTCCGGGTCGGTCTGCACCACCGTGCGGGCCACGACCACACCCTCGATCTGCATCGCGTCGCGCTCACCGGCCGTCGACGCGGACACCCGCGCCACGACGACCTCCTCGGTGACGACGAGCCCGTCGAGGCGCCGCTCCACCAGCGCGACCTTCATGCCGGGCCTGACCCGACCGTCCAGCTGCACCTGCGCGGTGCGCACCGGCGTGGGCCGGGTGAGCGAGTCGTGCAGGTACGACGCGACCCTGGCCAGGTCGTCGGGGTGCTGCACCCACACCCCGCAGTCGTGCGTGTAGGGGCCGTGGTGGACGTTCGTCCCGGCGATCGGGACGACGACCTCACGCTCCACCGCGTTGACGCGGCCACGGCCGCGCAGCTGCGGCAGGGGCTGCCCCCGGCGGGACGCGGTCAGGCCGCGGGAGCCCGGCGCGGTCTGCGTCGACAGGGTCGTCCCCGCGGGCAGGTCCGCGACACCCCTGACGACCACGGTCCGGGGGTCCAGCATCTCCATCGCACCCAGGACGTGCCCGGTGCGGCCCACGCGCCACCCGAGGTGCTTCGGCTGCGCCCACCCGGCCGACTCGTTGTCGTCCTCGTCCATGAGGTACCCGCCGACCCACGACCCGCGACGCGCCTGCAGCCCGCCACGGTGCGAGGCCGGGTAGGGCGGCGACGGGTAGGAGAACCCCGCCATGAGCGGGGTCACGTCGACGTCCAGCCAGGCGGTGCCCTCCTCCGGGTGCAGCAGCACCTCGTAGTCGTCGCCGTCCTCCAGGGTGCCGGTCGACCCCTCCGCCAGCAGCAGCGTCGCCGACGTCCGGCGCGACACGGTCGTGCCGGTCCCGGTAACCCGCACACCCGTCCACGGGCCACCGGGCGGGTCGGTCCGCCACCGGAGCAGGTCCAGCGCCAGGGCACCACCACCGGGGGCCGTGTCGAACGTGACGGCCACGGGCGCCGACGCCAGGGACTGGAAGTCGGCGTTGACGAGGGTCCCGTCGGCGTCGACCCACATCCACACCGGCTGGGCGCGCAGGCCACGGCACGCGTCGGCCTGGTCCGTCAGCACCCGACCCGCCTGCACGTCGTACTCCCCGAGCCACCCCACCAGCCGCTCACGGGTCAGGTCCGCCCGCACGATCCGCCCCTCCACGGGCCGGGTCACCATGTAGGTGCGGTGCGACGTCGACGCCGGCCGCGACACCGCGACCGCCCCGACGACACCCGGGCTGGTGACCTCTACGATGCACGCCCGGTTCAGGCCCTCCGGCATCCCGAAGACACCCGAGCCGGACGCGACCGGTGTCTCACCGAGGGCGTCGCTGTAGAGCGTGGCCGTGCCACCGTCGACGACGACCGACCACCGGGTCGCGGCCGGGTCCCGGACCTCCTGCAGCACCAGCGTCGTCGCCCCACCGGCCGCGACGGACCGCACCGACACCAACGACGCCGACCACGCCAGCCGCACACCCGTGCCGTCCTGCTGGTCGCGCAGCACGACCTCCCCCTCGCTGGACTCGCCGTCCACGACGGGCAGGTCCACCGTGACCTGCCACGGCGCCGAGAGCGTCCCCGCCCGCGGCCGCGCCGTCACCCCGTAGGTGTGCACGTCCGCCGCGACCACCTGGTCGGGGCCCTGCAGCCACCGCGGGTAGGTGTCCGGGTCGGACGCCGCGTGCGCCGTCCACACCTCACCCAGCGGCGCCCAGGCGTGCGCCTGGTCCGGCACGGTCGCCGCCGACCCGCACATCGACTGGTACCACACGCACGACCAGTGCAGCGGAACACCCGGGTCGAAACCCGCCGACGTCATCGCCTGGTGCGTGAACCACGTCGTGAGCAGCCCGACCCGGCGGGGCCGACCGTCACCCTCGGGATGGACCGGCAGGGCACGCGCGGTCGGGCGCAGGTCCAGGGTCCG
>CAYRLV010000603.1:0-2283 GCA_964425155.1 uncultured Ornithinicoccus sp.
CCTTGAGCACCTTGACCGCCACCGGCATCCGCGGCAGCTGCTGCTCGTACTGGTAGACGTCGGCATACCCCCCCGACCCGATCCGCGAGACGAAGGTGAGGCCGGGGATGTCCGGCGCACCGGGGTCAACGCTCATGTCGGGGGACTCACCCTGCCTCGAAGACGAACGAGACCTCGGGCGACAGGTTCACCACTGTGCCTGGCTCGATCACCTGCAGGTCATGGGGCCGCAGCTGGACCGGCGGCGTGTCGGGCAGCGTGATCATCGTCCCGTTGGTCGAGTCGAGGTCGCGCACGAGGACCTGCCAGCCGTCGAGCACCACCTCCACGTGGTTGCGGGACAGGTCGTTCTCGGGGCTGGACAGCCGCACCTGGTGCGGGCGTTCCTGGGGTGGGATCTCCTCCGGGACGCGGGGCGACCGACCGAGCAGGACCCCGCGGTCGAGACTCACCTGGTCGCCGGTCGACAGCCGCAGGACGCCGAGTCCCGGCCGAGGCACCGGCGCCGGTTCCTGGTCGGCCACGTCGCTGCCGCACACCCGGCAGCGGGCCGCGGTCGGTGGGTTGGGGTGCCCGCTGGGGCAGCGGACACCGATGACGACGGGGCCGCTCGCCGCGTCGTGCTGGGGCAGGGACGAGCGGTCGACGGTGCGTCCGGGGTCGCTGTCGCCACCCTGCTCGTCCTGCCCAGCAAACGACGGCGCACCGGCCGGGGGCGGGGGCGGCGCCGGCGGCGTGGTCGGCCCGGCCGAGGGAGCCGGGGTGTGCGGCTCCGGTCGGGGCCGCTCCGATCGGGGCCGCTCCGGCTCGGGCCGCCACGGGGAGGCAGAGCCGCGCCACGGGACCGACTCGATGAGTCCGGATCCGGTGTTCTCCGACGCCGCGTCACTGCGCTCCGTCGGCGCGGGCACCCGCTTGGCCGCTCCCTCGGACCAGGAGTGCGCGTGCACGGGCGGGGGTCGGGTGCGCTCGAACGCCTCCGGGTCGCTCTGGGACTCGAGGGCTCGGGCCGAGCCGGCCGGACGGCTGGCCGCCCCGGTCTCCTGCGGCTCCTCGGCACGGGTCTCGGGCTGACGGGGACTGACCTCGACCGGCCGGCCGGCGTGCGCCGCCTCGTCGGTGCCCGGGGGCACGTCGACCGGATCGGCGCCCGGCACGGCATACAGGACGACGGACTCGACCGTCTCGACCACGGGGGCGTCCCGCCAGGGCTCGCGGCCTGCGCGCACGACCCCGCTGGGGCCGGGGCCACGGACGTCGGCGCAGCCCGCGCCGCGCGCGAGGATCCGCCCCTCGGCCGTGTCCACCGCTGCGAAGTCCGGGAGCTCGGTCAGGCCACGGGCACGCAGCAGCACGTCGAGGACGGGGTCGAGACCCCCGGACGCGGCCTCCCGGCAGCGGTGCAGCAACGGGTCGTCCGGACCGAGGCGAACCAGCAGGTGGACCGGAGGCGCCACGAGCGACGTCCACCCGGTGGGCACCTGGGCCAGCTCCACGCGGACGTCAGTCACGGGTGGCCTCCGCATCGAGGTCAGGCGAGTTCCGTGGCGCCGTGTCGGGGTCGGCCGCACTCCCCTCGACCCGCTCCTCGAGGCCCACCACGATCGCGGTCGCGTTGTCTCGACCGCCCGCTTCGACGGCGGCGCGGACGAGCGCGTCCGCCGCCTCCTGCGCCTCGGGGTGGGCGAGCAGCAGGCTCTGCAGCTGACGGTCGTCGAGTTCACCGAACACGCCGTCCGAGCACAGCACGAAGCGCTCCCCCGGGTCGGTCGGCAGCATCCAGGTGTCCGGCGGCGCCATGGGCTCGAAGCCGAGCGACCGGGTGACCACGTGGCGGCCCGGGTGCGTGCGCGCTTCGTCCGCCGTGATCAACCCGAGGTCGAGCAGCTCGCGCACCTCGGAGTGGTCGTTGGTGACCTGGGCGAGCAGGCCGGCGCGCAGTCGGTAGACGCGGGAGTCGCCGATGTTGAAGACCAGCCAGTGGTCCGACCCGCCCGCGGTGACCAGGGCGAGCCCCGTCGCCGTGGTGCCCATGCCGCGCTGATCCGGGTTGGCCTCGGCCGCCTGCACGATCCGGGTGTTGGCCAGGGTGAGCTGGGCGACCACGTCCTCCCGGCTGAGCTCGTCGCGCTCGGCGAGCTCGGCTAGCGTGTCGGCAGCCAGCTTGCTGGCCACCTCGCCGGCCGCGTGACCGCCCATCCCGTCGGCGACGACGAACACCGTCCCGCGGGCGACGGCGTGGTCCTCGTTGTGCTCACGCACCCGTCCCACGTGGGTCGCCGC
>CAYRLV010000604.1:0-2275 GCA_964425155.1 uncultured Ornithinicoccus sp.
TACTGCTTCTGGGCGGCCTCGAGGTCACCCGCGTCGATGTCCTTGCGCAGCTTGGTGACCGCGGTGACCATGCCCTCGAGCTGGGTGGTGACGTACTTCGCGTACTCCCGCGTGCCGGCCTGGAGCAGCTGCGCGGCGCTGCCCTTCGGCTTGGGCGCCGCCTTGCCCGTGACGGTGAAGTCGATCATCTCCTTGGCCGCGCCGGGGCAGTAGATCTGGTACGTCCCCCCACCGAGGGTGTTGGTGAAGTGCACGGGTGCCAGCCCCGGCGCCAGGTTCTCCTTCTCCCCCACGATCCTCTGGTCGTCCAGCAGCTCCACCTCGCTCACGCCGGTGGCGCTCTCGTTGGTCACCGTGAACGTGACCGGGCCCGCCTTGACCGACGAACGGTCGAGCTTGCACACGTCACCGTCGGCGCCGCTCACCATGGTGATCCGGACCTGGGCGACGCCGTTGTCGGTCGAGTCCGCCCCTGCCGCAGCGTCACCCGACGGAGCCGCGGCCGTGTTGCCGCCGCCGGTGGCGCCGTTCGACGGGTCGCCGGCGGCCGGGTCGCCACCGCCGCAGCCGGCCAGGGCGGTCATGGAGATGGTCGTCAGGGCGGCCAGCGTGAGGCCCCGGCGGCGGGTAGCGGTCATGCGTGATGGTCCTTTCGGTTAGGGGAGCTGACGCGCCACCGCGTCAGCGGGCTGCCCGGCGGCGGCGCGCTCCGGCTCCGGGCGGTGGCGGTAGGTCTGGACGAGCAGCGCCGCCGCCACGACCAGCAGGAAGCCCGGCAGCCACGCGACCCACAGGCTGCGGTCACGTTGCGTGGCCGTCACCTCGGTCAGCTGGTGCTGGGTCGTGGCGACGTATGCGGGGTCGAGACGCCAGTGCGGAGCGGTCACCGTCAGCACCCGCGGCGAGGTGAGGCCACCCTCGGACAGCCGCAGCAGCAGCCGGCCGCTCGAGCGGGCCGTCACCAGTCCACCGTCGTGCGTCGTCGCGGTCACCTTGGTCGTGTCGGTCCAGGTGGCGGTGTAGGGACCCGGGGCGGCCTGGACGTTGAGGCCCACGGGGACCCGCTGGCCGGTGTAGTCGAGCAGCTGGGTGACGGTGAGCCGGTCCGGCAGGTCGCCGGCGGCATGCTCCCCCACCCACCGGTCCGGACCGGCCCGGTGCAGCGTCACCGTCCGCCCGCTGTGCGAGAGCCGGGCGGTGTCCCCGGAGACGGCGATCCGGGCGGTGCCACCGCCTTGCACCGGTGCGCTCGCGGCCACCGAGGCGGACGGCTGCGGGACGAGCAGGAACAGCCCGGCGGCCAGGATCACCGCCATCCCGGCTCCGGCGACCCGCAGCCGCTGGGCCACGCGCACCGTGGGCCGACGGCGGGCGGGCCACAGCACGACGGCCAGCATCGGCACCAGGTAACAGGCCCAGGCCAGCACCTCGACGACGCGAGGGTCCGCCGGTATGCCCAGGACCCCGGACACCAGGGCCGAGCGGATCGAGCCGTGGGGCGCCAGCCACGACAGGTCCACGGTCCGCTGCTGGCCGAAGGTGACCCAGCCCGCCTCGTGCGCCGTGCGGAAGGCGCTCAGGACCAGTCCGGCCGCCACGAAGACCAGGAAGACGCTGGTGACCTTGAAGAACCGCTGCAGATTGAGCCGGACGCCCCCGCGGTAGATCCCCACACCGAGCAGCACCGCGGCGAGGATGCCCAGCACCGCGCCGGCCACCGCCGCGGGGGCACTGCGCGCGCCTTGGAAGGTGGCCAGCAGGAACACCGCCGACTCGAAGCCTTCCCGGAGCACGGCGAGGAACGCCATGACGACGAGCGCGGTGGTCGTGCCGCTCTGCAGTGCCTCCGAGGCCTGCTCCTCGAGGTCGCGCTTGAGGAAACGGGCGTGCCCCTGCATCCAGAAGACCATGCCGGTGACGAAGAAGACCGCGACGAGGCCGATGACGGTCTCCATCGCCTCCTGCTCCCGCTGGGGCAGGCTGCGCTCCACCAGCTGGAGCGCGACGCCGACGAGGATGCTGAGGCCGACCCCGGCGGAGACGCCGATCCACATGCCGCGCAGGCTCTTGCCGTTGCGCCGGAGGAACGTGGAGATGATCGACACGATCAGCGCGGCCTCGAGGCCCTCGCGGAGTCCGATCACGAAGGTGGGTAGCACTGCCGTCCTACCCTTCGACCCAGCACGCCCGCGGCGCGCGCCACACACTCATCACTTAGGTGAGACTAACCTACCTTGGTCGGTCCGGTCAGGGCCCCATCCCAGGCCGTGGACAG
>CAYRLV010000605.1:0-2273 GCA_964425155.1 uncultured Ornithinicoccus sp.
TTCCGACGGTCGGGTGAAAGCCGTGGTCAGATCGTCAGCAGGTCGTGGCCGACGATGACCTCACCGTCGTAGCCGTCGGCCGCGGCCTCGCGCCAGACGTCATCGGAGATGTCGGCGTCCGACGGGACGAAGTGCGACAGCACCAGCGTGCGTGCGCCCGCCTTCTGGGCGATGGCGCCGACCTCGGTCACGTCGGTGTGGCTGTCCACGAGGTGGCGTCGCAGCGTCGATCCGTTGCTCTGCGAGGTGATCCAGTCGAGCGCGGGCGCGTAGAGCACCTCGTGCACGAGCACGTCGCAGCCGCGGGCCAGCTCGATCAGGGCGGGGCTGGCGGCGGTGTCGCCGGAGATGACGATGGACCGGTCGGCCGTGTCGAAGCGGTAGGCGAGGGCCACGTCGAACGGGGGATGGTCGACCAGGGCGGCGGTGACGCGGACCCGCTCGTCCTCATACACCAATCCGGGCGAGGTCACCTCGGCCTCGCGCACCAGTTCGCGGAGCGGCGGCCGGCCCTCGTCGGCGATCCGGATGCGGATGTCGGTCTCGTTGAGGGCGAAGAAGTGCTCGGTCATCGCACCCAGCGGGGGAGGGCCGAACGCCGCGACGGGGTGGTCGAGGTTGCTGCCCCACGACAGCAGGAAGAGGTTGCCGAAGTCGGCGTTGTGGTCGGAGTGGTGGTGGGTGATGAACACCCCCGTCAGGCTCTGCACGGGGATCTCGGCGAGGGCGAGCTGCCGCGCCACCCCGGAGCCGCAGTCGACGAGGTAGGTGTGGCCGTCCACGACGACAGCCTGGGCCGGGGCGCTGCGGCTCCGCTTGGGCGTGGGGCCTCCTGCCGTCCCGAGCAACACCAGGTGAGTGCTCATCGGCCTCCCTTCTGACCAGCCGCCTCGCGGCCGAGTTGCGGCGGAGCCTGCGTGGACCCCACGACGTGCCGGATGAACGCCTTGGTGCGGTCGTGCTGCGGACTCGTGGTCATCTCGCGGGCCGGCCCCGACTCGACCACCTGGCCGTCGGCCATGAAGACGACCCGATCGGCGACGTCGCGGGCGAAGGTGAGCTCGTGGGTCACGACGATCATCGTCATCCCTGCCTCGGCCAGATCCTTCATCACGGCCAACACCTCGCCCACCAGCTCGGGGTCGAGCGCCGAGGTGGGCTCGTCGAAGAGCATGAGGTCGGGCTCCATCGCCAGCGCCCGCGCGATGGCGACCCGCTGCTGCTGCCCGCCGGACAGCTGCCTCGGGTAGGAGTCCTCCCGCCCGGCGAGTCCGACCTGGCCGAGCAGCTGCCGGGCGCGCGCCTCGGCCACGGCGCGGGACTCCCGCTTGACCGTCATCGGGGCCATGACCAGGTTGCTCAGGACAGTGAGGTGAGGGAAGAGGTTGAACTGCTGGAACACCATACCGATGCCCTGCCGCTGACGCTCGGCCTCGCGATCGGAGAGCGGGTGGAGCCGATCGCCCTTGACGCGGTAGCCGATCAGCTGACCGTCCACCCAGATGTGCCCGGCATTGATCTCCTCCAGGTGGTTGATGCAGCGCAGCAGCGTGCTCTTGCCGGACCCGGACGGGCCGATGACGCACACCACCTCGCCGGGGTCGACACTCAGGTCAATGCCGCCCAGGACCTCGGTGTGTCCGTAGCTCTTGTGGACTCCCTCCACGAGCACCATCGGTTTCACGCCGAGCCCTCCACCTTCTTGGTGGCGGTCCGACGCGACCCCGAGCCGCCCTGCGCGGAGCCACGGGCGAGACGCCGCTCGAGGATGGCCTGCCCGATGCTGCTGATCGACGTCACGAGCAGATACCAGGCCGTTGCCACGATGAGCAGCTCGATGGTGCGCAGGTTGGCCGCCGAGATGTTCTGCGCCTGGGTGAGCAGGTCGCCGCCGGCGATGACCGAGACGAGCGAGGTCATCTTGAGCATGTTGATGAACTGGCTGCCGCTCGGCGGCACGATCACCCGCAGCGCCTGGGGCAGCACGACCTTGCGCATCGTCTGCCGGCGCGACAGGCCCAGCGCCCGGGCGGCCTGTGTCTGTCCCTCGTCGACGGACAGGATCCCGGCGCGGATGATCTCGGCCATGTAGGCAGCCTCGTTGAGGGACAGGGCCAGCAGCGACGCGACGAACGCGGTCAGCACAGCGTTGGTGTCGTATGACGCGAGCTCGAGTCCCGTGCCCGGGATGCCGATCGTGATCCTCGAGTAGAAGAGGGCGAAGTTGCCCCAGATCAGCACCTGCACGAGCAGGGGAGTGCCGCGGAACAGCC
>CAYRLV010000606.1:0-2272 GCA_964425155.1 uncultured Ornithinicoccus sp.
TCGCCGACCACGGCGAGATCCAGGGCGACCAGGTGACCGGCCACTACGAGCAGGCCGCCCAGGTGCTCGACGCGCTCGAGCGGGTCGGCGTCTCCTACTCCGACGTCGTCGCGGTGCTGGAGCAGGAGGGCGTCGACAAGTTCGAGAAGTCCTGGGACGAGTTGCTCGGCAGCGTCCGTGGCGAGCTGGACAAGGCCCAGGGAGACGACAGCTACGTCGAGGCCGCGAAGTGAGCTCCAGCAGCGTCGACGTCGTCGCGTCCGGGGAGGCCGCCGAGGCGATCGCCCGGCACGTCCCCACCCTGGTGGAGGAGGAGTTCGCCAGCCGGTTGTTCCGGCAGGACGCCGACCTGTGGGGACCGGAGGCCAAGGAGGAGGCAGCCAAACGACTCTCCTGGGTCGGCCTCCCCCGGTCCTCCCGCCCGCTGGTCGGGGAGATCGCCGCGCTGCGCGAGCACTTCGCCGGCCAGGGCCTTGACCACGTGGTCCTCTGCGGGATGGGCGGTTCCTCGCTGGCTCCCGAGGTGATCACCGCCACCGCCGGCGTCCCGTTGACCGTGCTGGACTCCTCCGACCCGGACTACGTGCGGGCGGCGCTCGGCGACCGGCTCGACCGCACGGTGGTCGTCGTCTCGAGCAAGTCCGGCTCGACCGTGGAGACGGACTCGCAGAAGCGCGCCTACGAGCACGCGTTCCGCGAGGCCGGCATCGACCCGGCGGAGCGCATCGTCATCGTCACCGACCCAGGGAGCCCGATGGACGGCGCTGCCCGGGAGGCCGGGTACCGCGTGGTCAACGCGGATCCCGACGTGGGGGGCCGCTACTCCGCGCTGACCGCGTTCGGCCTGGTGCCGAGCGGGCTCGCGGGGGTCGACATCGAGGGGTTGCTGGACGACGCCGAGGCCGTGGCCGACCTGCTCGCCGCGGACGACGACGCCAACCCGGCGCTGCGGCTGGGGGCGGCGATCGGCGGCACCAGTCCCCTGCGCGACAAGCTGCTGATCCGCGACGCCGGCACCGAGATCACCGGCTTCGGCGACTGGGCCGAGCAACTCATCGCCGAGAGCACGGGCAAGGAGGGCACCGGGCTGCTGCCCGTGGTGGTCGGCAGCGGTGGGCCGGCTGCCGGCGACCTCGCCGCGGACGAGCTCCTCGTGCTCCTCCAGCCCGCGCACGACGCGGCCGACGACCAGCCGGTCGACGGTGACGCGGTCGGGGTGTCGGGCACGCTCGGGGCGCAACTGCTGCTGTGGGAGGCCGCGGTGGCCGCCGCCGGCCGACTGCTCGGCATCAACCCGTTCGACCAACCGGACGTGGAGAGCGCCAAGCAGGCCGCCCGCGACCTCATGGCCGGAGGGGGCAGCGAGTCGGCCGGACCGGCCTTCACCGACGGCTCCATCGAGGTGCGGGCCCTGGGCGGCGACTGGTTGGGCTCCGCCTCCGACGTCGCCGCCGCCGTGGACTCGCTGCTCGGCCAGTTGGACGGCGACCGGGGCTACCTCGCGGTCATGGCCTACCTCGACCGCGCCGCGGACGCGCCGCTGGCCGACGTGCGCCCGGTCCTCGCCGAACGGATCGACCGCCCGGTGACCTTCGGCTGGGGACCGCGCTTCCTGCACTCCACCGGTCAGTACCACAAGGGCGGACCGCCGACCGGCGTCTACCTCCAGGTGACCGCGGCGCCGCAGACGGACCTGCCGGTCCCGGGCCGCGACTTCACCTTCGGTGAGTTCATCGCCGCCCAGGCCGCCGGTGACGCGCAGGTCCTGGCCGGCCACGGGCGCCCCGTCCTGCGGCTGCACCTCACCGACCACGACGCGGGGCTCGCCCAGCTGCGCGCGGTCCTCGGTCTCGACGAGCAGCGGACCGGCCGTTGAGCCCGTCGCGCATCACCCAGGGCCACAACCCGCTGCGCGACCCGCGTGACAAGCGGCTCCCGCGCATCGCCGGGCCCTGCGGTCTGGTGCTGTTCGGGGTCACCGGTGACCTGGCGCGCAAGAAGGTCATGCCGGCGATCTACGACCTGGCGGGCCGTGGCCTGCTGCCGCCGGGGTTCAGTCTGGTCGGGTTCGCCCGGCGCGACTGGGCCGACCAGGACTTCGGCAAGATCGTCTACGAAGCGGTGCGCGAGCACTCCCGCACCCCGTTCCGGGAGGACGTCTGGCGCAACCTCGCCGACGGGTTCCGTTTCGTGCCAGGCACCTTCGACGACGACCAGGCGTTCCAGCTGTTGCGCAAGACGGTGGAGGACCTCGATCAGGTCCGCGGGACGG
>CAYRLV010000607.1:0-2261 GCA_964425155.1 uncultured Ornithinicoccus sp.
AGTCCGAGGTCAGCACCGGGGTCCCGTTCTACGACCACATGCTCACCAGCCTCGCTCGGCACGCGCTGATCGACCTGCGGGTGCAGGCCACCGGTGACGTCCACGTCGACGCCCACCACACGGTCGAGGACGTGGCCATCGTCCTCGGTGACGGGGTGCGCGAGGCCCTCGGCGACAAGCGCGGCATCGCCCGGTTCGGAGACGCCACCGTGCCGCTCGACGAGGCGCTGGTGCAGGCCGTGGTCGACGTGGCCGGTCGGCCCTACGTCGTGCACACCGGCGAGCCGGAGGGGCAGGCCTACGCGATGATCGGTGGCCACTTCACCGGCTCGCTGACGCGGCACGTCTTCGAGAGCTTCGCCCACCACGCCGGCATCGCCCTGCACGTGCGGGTGATCTCCGGGCGCGACCCGCACCACATCGTCGAGGCGCAGTTCAAGGCGGTGGCCCGCGCGCTGCGCGCGGCCGTGGCGCTGGATCCCCGGGTCACCGGCGTGCCCAGCGCGAAGGGCGCCCTCTAAGGAGTGGCCGTGCCGCCGAGTCGCCGCGGCCTGCCCGGGATCTGGCTGACCCGAGGCAGGTCGGACGCGGTCACCCGATGGGCCGCACGCGGGGTGGTGCCGTTGCACGTCATACCGGTCGACGGCTGGACCGCGATCCTGCCCGCCGGTGAGTCCCGGGCCGCTGCGCCGTATGACGAGTGCCTCCCCATCATGGCCGCGCGCCCGATGCCGCACCGGATGCGGCCGGCGCTGGGGTTCTTCGTGATCGAGGGCCGCGCCGTGGTGTCGGCCCGCCCGAGAGGGCTGCGCTCGGTCGCCCGGTTCGTCGTGTGGGAGCCGGGATCCGGCGTCATGCGGTCGCCCGGGCTGGCGATGGCGGCGCCGGCCGACCTGCTCCGTGTGTCCGGCCGGCGGACGCCGCGGGGCGCCGAGGGGAGGGGACGACCGGAGGTGGAGCTGCGTGACCTGCTGCGCCGACCGGACGGCTCGCCGCAGGAGCTGTTGCGCGAGGTGATGGCGGTGCTCGAGCTGCCGGGTCGGCGCCTGCTGCTCGGTGCGGACCGGCCGGCGGACGCCCCGGGCGTCGTGACGGTCCAGCCCAGCCGCCGCACCGTGCACCGCTTCGACGACGCGGCGCACGAGGAGACGGCGCTGCGCGACGAGCTGGGGCTGGATCGGTGAGCGGCGAGGGTGGAGCCGAGCGCGTCTCCCGCCGAGGCACCAGGACCGCGGGCCGTGGCAAGGACGTCGTCGTGCTCGACTACGGCAGCGGCAACGTGCGCTCGGCCGTGCGGATGCTCGAACGGGTCGGCGCGCGCGTGGCGCTCACCGCCGACCGGGACGCCGCGCTGGGCGCCGACGGGCTGTTCGTGCCCGGTGTCGGCAACTTCCACGCGTGCCTGGCCGGGCTGCGCGCGGTCGGCGGGCCGGGGCTGATCACCGCGCGGCTCGCCGCCGGGCGGCCGGTCATGGGGATCTGCGTCGGCATGCAGGTGCTCTTCGAGGGCTCGGACGAGCCCGGCGAGCACCCTTTGCCCGGACTGGGCCTGTGGACCGGGACGGTGCGCCGGCTGACCGCCGAGGTCGTTCCCCACATGGGCTGGTCCGCTGTCGAGCCGCCGCCCGAGTCACGGCTGTTCCGAGGCCTGGCCGGCGAGCGGTTCTACTTCGTGCACTCCTACGCCGCGCAGACCGCACCGGACGGGGAGCCGCCGCCGCTGGTGACCTGGAGCGAGCACGGCGGCCGCTTCGTGGCCGCGGTCGAGGACGGATTGCTGACCGCGACCCAGTTCCACCCGGAGAAGTCCGGCGACGTCGGTGCGACCCTGCTCGAGCACTGGCTCGAGACACTGTGACCACCCGCCACCCCACCCAGGAGAGACGAGCATGAGCGCACCGAGTGCCCCGACCCCGCCGCCCAGGCTGGAGCTGCTGCCCGCCGTCGACGTGGCCGACGGGCAAGCCGTGCAACTCGTGCAGGGCGTCGCCGGCAGCGGCGGCCGGTTCGGCGACCCGTGGGAGGCGGCCAAGGCCTGGCAGGACCAGGGCGCCGAGTGGCTGCACCTCGTCGACCTCGACGCGGCGTTCGGCCGCGGGTCGAACGCCGAGCTGCTCGCGGGCATCGTCGGGCGGCTGGACCTCAAGGTGGAACTGTCCGGCGGCATCCGCGACCGGGACAGCCTCGACGCGGCGCTGTCCACGGGTTGCCACCGGGTCAACCTCGGCACCGCCGCCCTGGAGAACCCCGAGTGGACTGCC
>CAYRLV010000608.1:0-2257 GCA_964425155.1 uncultured Ornithinicoccus sp.
CCGTGGCGTTGGGCCCGTCGACGCCGCCCGGCGGGGTGATGGTCACACCGTCCAGCTCGAGCCCGTCGGACGCGGTGCAGCTGAACGGCTCCACGGTCCCGAGCCGTATGTCGTGCCAGTCCTGGTGGTGGTCCGACACCGGCCGCAGCGTCCCCGGCTGACCGGCCCACACCTCCGGGAGCCGGTCGGGGGTGCTCACGACCACCGCGAGCACGGCACCGGACACGTCGAACGGGCCGACCTCGCCCTCGACCTCCCACAGCGGCGTCCGCTCGCCGCCCGAGGATGCCGGGTCCGCCCAGTCCAACCGGTCGGTGAGGCCCTGGGACACCTGGACCACCACCCGGCCGTCCGGGTGCGGCTGAACGCCCAGGCAGCACGCCTGGTCGGTCGGCCCCGGCCCGATCGGCAGCGGTGCCGAGCCCTCCTCGGTGCCGACCGACCAGGCGGTGTAGGAACCCTGCGAGCGCCCGTCCTGGGGAGCGACGTAGAGCACCCGCGCCCCGTCCGCCGTCCAGGCCAGGTCTCCGGCACCACCGGTGTCGCAGACGCGCCAGGCCTCGCCGTCGGCGACCGAGCAGAGCCACAAGGACTGCCGGTCGCGTTCGTCGGGCTCGGGGGTGTCCTGCACGAGGAGCGCGATCGTGTCACCGGCCGGCGACCAGGCCAGGTCGGTCAGGTGCTGCTCCCCGTCGAGCAGCGCCGTGGTCTCCCCCGAGCCCACGTCCACGACGTGCAGGTGGTGGAACGGCCACCGCTCGCCGAAGACGTCGGGATCGTCGCGGTCGTCCTCCCGGCGCTTGTCCTCCTCGTCCGGTTCGTCAGGGGCCAGGAACGCGATCCGTGCCCCGTCCGGCGACCAGGCCAGCGCTGCGACCGATCGCTCGCGCTGCACGACTGGCCGGGCCTCTCCACCCTCGGTGGGCAGGAGGTAGAGCCCGTGGATGCCGCGCTCCTTGCGGTCGGAGAGGAAGGCGAGTCGGGTGCCGTCCGGTGACCATCGCGGGGTGGTGTCGGATCCGCCATACGTCCACCGTCGCGTGCCGCCGGAGCCATCGGTCGGCGCGACCCACAGCGCGCTCTCCGCGTGCTCGCCCGCCTTGCCGTAGGGAGCGGCGGACCAGGCGACCCGGCGGCCGTCGGGCGACAGCCGAACCTCCTCCGGCTGCCAGCTCGACGTCATCAGGTCGGTCGTGAGCTCGCGCGTCATGCTCCCCAACGTATCCGGAGGTCGGGCACCACTCCAAGCATGTCCTTGACATCTTCTCGCCATCGGGTTGATGATTCCAAGCATGTCCTTGGAATCATCGCCGGATGCTACCCCGCCACCCGAGCGGCGGCGACGGCGGCTCCTGAACGACCCGCTCAGCATCCGGGCCCTCGCCCACCCGCTCCGGCTGGAGCTCCAGGGGCTGGTCGGTCGGGCCGGCACGCTGACCGCGGCCGACGCGGCGCGCGAGCTCGGCATCAGCCAGGCGCTCGCGTCACACCACCTGCGACAGCTCGGCAAGTACGGCTTCGTGGAGCAGGTGGAGGGCGACGACCAGCGATCCCGGCCCTGGCGGCTCACCGAGACCTCGCACAGCTGGCGCGGCGCCGACGCCACGCCCGAGGGGCGGGCGGCGGCCGACGTGCTCGAGCAGCTGCTCGCCGAGCGTGCCCTGAGCGGCCTCGTCGCCTGGCAGGAGGAGCGGGTCGACTGGGAGCCGCGGTGGCGAGAGCACCTCGGCATCGGGAACTCGACCGTCTATCTGACCGCCGAGGAGGTGGCCGATCTCGAGGAGTCCATCGACGCGCTGATCGCCCGCTACGTCGAGGCTCGACCGATCGACGACGTCGACGCGCGACCGGAGGGGTCGATGCCGATCAACCTCACGGTGATCGCGGTCCCGTGGTCAGGGCCTGGCGCCCCGCCCACCCAGGAGCACTGAGTGCGACACGTCTGGCAGACCCTGCGGTCCCAGCGGGACCTGCGACTCCTGCTGGGCGCCGGCGTGATCTCGTTGACCGGCGACTGGATCCTGCGGGTCGGGCTCGCCTACCACGTCTACGTACTGACCGGCTCGACCCTGGTCTCGTCGGTCATGCTCCTCGCCTCCTTCCTGCCGCAGGTGCTGCTGGGATCGCTGGCCGGCGTGGTCGTGGACCGGCACGACCAGCGCCGGATGATGATCGCCGCGAACCTGCTCCAGGCGGGCGGCCTGCTCCCCCTTCTGCTCGTCGACGCCCGTGGCATGGTCTGGGTCGTCTACCTGGT
>CAYRLV010000609.1:0-2255 GCA_964425155.1 uncultured Ornithinicoccus sp.
CAGGCTGGCAGCAGGCCGCGGTCGCCTGGCTGCTCGACCACTGCCCTCCCGACTACCGCGCGTATGCGGGGTGGCGCCGGCACCCGGTCGCGCTCGCCTGGGTGACCGCGCGGCACATCGACGCCCAGCTCACCGCGATGCGCGCGGCCTACCGGGACGTGCGGGTGGAGCTGGGTGACGTCATACCGGCCCGGGGTCTGGAGCAGGTGCTCGCCGACCTCGAGTCGGAGGGGTTGCGGCTGCGTGGCGACGCCCGCGCCGCCCGGCTGGTGTGCGACGCGCTCGAGGGGAAGCAGTACGTGCCGCGGCTCTGACCTAGACTCAGAAGTCGCCGTCGCGCGAAAGGACTGCAACCATCGTGGGTGTGCTCGAATCCCTCACCGGCCCGGAGGACCTCCGGGCGCTGCCGCCCGACCGGCTCGACGGCCTCGCCAGCGAGATCCGGGAGTTCCTCATCGACTCGGTGTGCCGCACCGGCGGCCACCTCGGCCCCAACCTCGGCGTGGTCGAGCTCACCATCGCGCTGCACCGCGTGTTCGAGAGCCCGCGCGACACCCTCGTCTTCGACGTCGGGCACCAGACCTACGTGCACAAGCTGCTCACCGGGCGGCACGACTTCAGCAAGCTGAAGAAGCAGGGCGGGCTGTCCGGCTACGCCTCGCGCGCCGAGTCCGAGCACGACGTGATGGAGAACTCGCACGCGTCCACGTCGCTGTCGTGGGCCGACGGCATCGCCAAGGCGCGCCGGCTGCGCGGGGAGCACGACCGGCATACGGTCGCGGTCATCGGTGACGGGGCGCTCACCGGTGGGATGGCCTGGGAGGCGCTCAACAACATCGCCGCCGACAAGGACCTGCCGCTGGTCATCGTCGTCAACGACAACGAGCGGTCCTACGCGCCGACCACGGGTGGGCTGGCCGAGCACCTCGCGACGTTGCGGACCACCCAGGGCTACGAGCGGTTCCTCGCGTGGGGGCGTGACCGGCTGCACCGCACGCCGGTCGTCGGCCCGGCCGTCTACGGCACGCTGCACGGGGTGAAGAAGGGGCTCAAGGACATCGTCGCGCCGCAGGGGATGTTCGAGGACCTCGGGCTGAAGTACGTCGGGCCGGTCGACGGGCACGACGAGCAGGCGATCGAGAGCGCGCTGCGCAAGGCCCGTGCCTACGGCGGACCGGTGCTCGTGCACGTCCTCACCCAGAAGGGGCGTGGCTACCAGCCCGCCGAGCTCGACGAGGCCGACCAGTTCCACTCCGTCGGCGTGATCAACCCGGAGACCGGGCTGCCGTTCGAGGCCGGCGGCCGGATCTGGACCGACGAGTTCAACGACGAGATGTGTGCCATCGGGGCCGAGCGGGAGGACGTCGTCGCGCTCACCGCCGCGATGCTGATCCCGGTCGGGCTGGACGGGTTCGCGGCGCGCTACCCGGACCGCGTGTTCGACGTCGGGATCGCCGAGCAGCACGCGACCACGATGGCCGCCGGACTCGCCTACGGCGGGCTGCACCCGGTCGTCGCGGTCTACTCCACCTTCCTCAACCGTGCCTTCGACCAGCTGCTGATGGACTGCGGCCTGCACCAGGTCGGCGCGACGTTCGTGCTCGATCGAGCCGGGATCACCGGCAGCGACGGGCCGTCGCACAACGGCATGTGGGACATGACGCTCACCTCGATCGTGCCGGGGCTGCGCCTCGCCGCGCCCCGTGACGGGCAGCAGGTGCGGCAGCTGCTGCGCGAGGCGATCGACGTGGACGACGCGCCGACCGTGTTGCGGTTCCCCAAGGGCGATGTCGCCGACCCGATCGAGGCGGTCGGTCGTCGGGGCAGCGTCGACGTGCTGCGGGAGCCGGCGGGGGAGCGCACCGACCTCGTGGTGGTCGGGGTCGGCCCGATGGCACAGGTGGCGCTGGCCGTCGCCGAGAAGCTCGAGGCGCAGGGGCTGTCCGTCCTCGTCGCCGACCCGCGCTGGGTGCTGCCCGTCGCCGACGACCTGGTGCAGCTGTGCCGCGACGCGGGTGCCGTCGCGGTCATCGAGGACAACCTGGCCTCCGGCGGGGTGGGATCGGCGGTCGCGCAGGCGCTTCGGGCCGACGGCCAGCACCAGCCGGTGCACTGCCACGGCATCCCCAAGGAGTTCCTCACGCACGCGTCGCGCAGCCAGGTGCTCGACGAGGTCGGTCTCACGCCCGACGCGATCGCCACCTCGCTGACGCGCGCGCTCACCCCGCCGGTGGCCTGAGCCCACACAGCTCGTC
>CAYRLV010000610.1:0-2254 GCA_964425155.1 uncultured Ornithinicoccus sp.
TCCGCGTGCTCCTCTCCGACCGAGACATCCGCGCCCAGGTCGACGGCGGCCGGGTTCGCCTGGACCCCTACGACGCCGACCTGATCCAGCCGTCGAGCATCGACGTGCGGCTGGACAAGTACTTCCGGCTGTTCGACAACCACAAGTACGGCGTCATCGATCCCGCGCAGGACCAGCCGGACCTGACCCACCTGGTCGAGGTCGACCCGGCCGAGGGCTTCGTGCTGCACCCGGGGGAGTTCGTCCTCGGCTCGACGTACGAGCAGATCACCCTGCCCGACGACGTCGCGGCCCGGGTGGAGGGCAAGTCCTCGCTCGGCCGGCTCGGTCTGCTGACCCACGCCACCGCCGGGTTCGTGGACCCCGGCTTCAGCGGGCACGTGACGCTCGAGCTGTCCAACGTGGCCACCCTGCCGATCATGCTGTGGCCCGGGATGAAGATCGGGCAGCTGTGCTTCTTCCAGCTGTCCAGCCCGGCGGAGAGCCCTTACGGCAGCGCAAAGTACGGCTCGCACTACCAGGGTCAGCGCGGCCCCACGGCCAGCCGCTCGTTCCAGAACTTCTCCCGCTCGGAGCTCTGACCCAAGCCGTGTCCGGTCAGGGGGTGGCGAGGCGGGGGAGGAGAGCCTGCGCCTGAGCCAGGTCGGGAGCGAGGTCGCGGTCGTCGGTGCCGGCCGGCAGGCTCGCGCACAGCTCCAGCACGGCAAGCAACGGCCCGGTCGGCTCGGCCACGCGGGCGCGAAGCGGGCCGGCTGGCGCCTTGCCGTGGAGGCGCAGCGCACGCACGGCGCAGACGAGTTCGGTGGCGACCAGCTCCGCATACGCCTCGGCCGCGGGGCGCAGGCGGGCGACGGCGACCGGCGCCATGCCCGCGACATCCTCGATGCCCAGCGACACCGAGGCGCTGAGCACGCTCGCTGGTGACCCCGCCGCCGCGCGGATCCGGGCGAGCGCGGCGCCCGCGACGTACTCGGCGATCATCAGGCCGGACGAGCCCGGCTCCGGCCCGGCGAGGAAGCGGGGCAGGCCCTCCACCTCGCCGGTCAGCAGGTGCGAGATCCGCGAGCCGACGGCCTCCGCGGACCGGGCCAGGGCGAGCAGGGCGGTGTCGGCGGCGAGGGTGAGGTAGGTCGCGTGGAAGCTGCCCTGGTGGCTGATCGTGCCGTCCAGGACCAGCGGGTTCTCGGCCGGCGCCCCTGCCATCGCCTCGACGACACCGGTGAGCCTGGCCAGCTCGTCGAGGACCGGACCGTGCGCCTGCGGCCAGGCCCGCAGGCCGAAGAAGTCCTGCAGTTGCGCGGGATTCGGCGCGTCATCGGCCACGAACTCCCGGACGCGCTCGGCCGTCCGCGCCGCGCCGGGGAACGGCGTCGCCCGCGCCACCGCCGGCCCGACCGCCTCGAGGTTGCCGCGCAGGGCCACGAAGGTCAGCGCCGACACCGTCGTGGCGGCGGTGGTGAGGTCGCCGAGCTCGAGCGCGCCGAGCGCGGCGTCGGCGAGGGAGAACGCGTTGCTGGACAGCAGCGGCAGGGCCTCGTGCACCGAGATCGAGCAGGTATGGCGGGTGGTCCCGTCCGCGCGCGGGCGCTCGCCCAGCAGCGCGAGACCCACCTCGGCGAGCGCGGTGAGGTCTCCGGTGCCGAGGCTGCCGTGCCGGTGCACCACGGGCAGCTGGTGGTCGGGCGCGGCGGCGAGCTCGGCCAGCGCGATCGCGAGGTCGGCGGATGCTCCGGACCCGCCGGCGAGGAGCTGGTTGGCGCGGATGGTGAGGGCGACGCGCAGCGTCGGTGTCTCGACCGGGGGACCGGTGCCGGCGGCGTGCGAGCGGAGCAGCCGGACGGCAGTGGGGTCCGTGGGGGAGGGCTTCGCGCCGGTCGGTGCTGCTCCGGTGGGATCGCCGGCGTCGGTGCCCGGCCCGTCATACCGCTCCTCGGGGCTGGTGGCCGTGTCGCGGTTGGCTCCGACGCCGGTCGAGCGGCCGTAGACCGGGCGCTCCCGGCTGAGCCGGACGGCCAGCTCGTGACCGGCGCGGGCCCTCGCCAGACCGACCTCGCCGGCCGGGGCACGGGCACCGGAGGCGACCGCCCGCAGGTCCGGCAGCCGGAGGGGCGCCCCGTCGAGTACCACAGTGGCGCTCCGGCCGGGACCCGTGGGATCAGGTTGATCGTCGCTCATCCCCTGATTGTGTCCGCCCGGTCAGTTAGGTTGAAACGCATGATCCGCTTCGACGGCGTCACCAAGCAGTACCCGGACG
>CAYRLV010000611.1:0-1606 GCA_964425155.1 uncultured Ornithinicoccus sp.
GCCGATGTGCGGCTCGGCCAGGAAGCGTTCACGTTCGGTCACGGAGAGGGCCATACCTCAGAACGTAGTGAGGGTGGCTGACAGCACGTTTCGAGGTGACGTGACGTTACGTGACACAGTCGATGGGGAGTTGTCATATCCGTCGTCGTCAGCCCGCCAGCAGGATGATGGACTTGTCGAGCCGGGCATGGAGTAAGACGCCGCCCATGACGAGTCGCTGTCCGCGACGGCGACGAAGGAACCCGGATCGGGACCTGCGCGTCGGTGATCTGGCCCACGATCGCCGAGCCGGCGCCGTATTGATCCCGGTCATCAGCCAGCCTTCAGTGAGGCCGGGCGCCACGGTAGCCCATCAATATCGACGGCAACCGCTGCGAGCGGCGAGGCTGTGTCGCCGGGCAGGCTTGGGACACGAGAGCACACAGCATCTTCTCAGGCTCGGGCACGCCCGGGTCGTGGGTGAAAGCCCTCAGGGGAGGGCGGTCAGGATCTCTCGTTCATGAGAAGGAACACCGAAGTCGTCTCAAGGAACACGTCGAGGCCTTCGGGGCCGAGCTCGCGGCCCCAGCCGGACTGCTTGAATCCGCCAGTGGGCATGGTCACGTCCGCCAGTCCGTGGATGTTGATGCCCACTCGTCCTGCCCTCAGTGAGTGGGCGACGTGGTGCGCTCGCTTGACATCCCTCGTCCAGACGGAGGCGGCGAGGCCGTAGGTGGAGTTGTTGGCCAGCCGGATGGCATCGCCGGCGTCCGAGAAGGGCATGGCCGCAACGACCGGACCGAAGATCTCCTCGTCGACCACCTTCATTCCCGGTCTGGCATTCCCCAGGACCGTGGGCTCGATGAAGTTCCCAGGTGAAGCGGCCTCTCCGCCAGCCACGAGGGTGGCTCCTTCGTCCAGTCCAGCCGCTACGTATCCCTGTACGGTCTCCAGCTGATCGCGAGAGATGACGGGGCCCATCTCGACGCGCGGGTCGAAGGCATATCCCAGCCGGCGCTCCGCGGCAATCTTGCCGACACGCTGAAGGACGGACTCGTAAATACCGTCTTGTACGAGCAGGCGAGAACCCGCCGTACAGATTTGGCCGGAGTTGGCGAAGATGGCGGTTGCGGCGCCTGCTGCCGCGGCGTCGACGTCGGCGTCGTCGAAGATCACCACCGGCGACTTGCCGCCGAGTTCGAGCGACACCTTCTTGAGGTTGCCAGCGGCTGATCCGATGATCGCGCGGCCCACTTCGGTTGACCCGGTGAAGGCCACCTTGTCGACATCGGGATGCGCCGACAGATGGGCCCCGGCGACAGCCCCATCACCCGTCACGATGTTGAGAGCGCCCGGCGGGAGGCCGGCTGCCAGGGCGATCTCGCCGAGGACCAACGCGGTGAGGGGTGTGAGCTCTGCAGGCTTGAGGACGCAACTGCATCCGGCTGCCAAGGCCGGTGCCACCTTCCACGCCGCCATAAGCAGGGGCGAGTTCCACGGTGTGATCAGCGCCGCCACCCCTATGGGAGTGCGAGTGGTGTAGGCATGGATGTCCAGCGCGTCTCGTCGAAGGCGACTGCTACGCCCGCCGATCTTGTCGACCCAACCGGCGTAATAGCGGAAGACA
>CAYRLV010000611.1:1616-2249 GCA_964425155.1 uncultured Ornithinicoccus sp.
TCCGGGTGTTGGCGTGGGGGCCTCCCATGTTGAGACTCTCGAGCACGCTGAGCTCGTCGGCTCGCTCGTCGATCAGGTTCCCGATGCGCCACAGGATCTCGGACCGCTGGTCGACCGGCAGGTCGCGCCAGGCGCCGGAGTCGAAGCTGGCGCGGGCCGAATCGACAGCCGCGTCCACGTTCTCCGCCGTGGATTCCGGGACGCTCGCGATGACTTGGTTGGTGCCGGGGTCCAAGATCTCCCGTTCTTGTCCCGATGTGATCCAGTTTGCACCGACGAGCATCTTCCAGGGGCCACGGCTCCAGGATGGTGCGTGATAGTCGTGGGTGCCTTGGAGAATGCTCACTGTCGGTGGCCTTCCTCTGTCGATAGCGAACGGTGCACGACCGGGGTCCAGGGCGCTCTACTTGGCGAAGCCGTGCATTCCTGCCTCTGCGGCATGCTCGATGTGCCTGCGGCACAACTCCTCGGTCAGCAAAGCATCCCCTGAGGTGGCTGCGTGGCAAATCTCGCGGATCTCGCCGATGGACTCCTCGAGTCGGCCCGGGCGAGAAAGGGAAACTGCCCTGACTGCCGTGGCGCGGCGGTTGACGCCTTCCAGGATGTGGCGAAGTTCTAGGTTCCGCGCGCCGT
>CAYRLV010000612.1:0-2247 GCA_964425155.1 uncultured Ornithinicoccus sp.
GGCCGGCCGGGGCGTTGGGGGGACGTGAGCGAGGCGAGCGCCGAGAAGCGCGAGGACCGCGAGGAGGCCAAGGATCGCGAGGAGCGCGAGGAGGCCAAGGAGCGCGAGGAGCGCGCGGACACCTGGCGGCCGCGTCGTGCGGGGTCGCTCGACGTGGGCGACGGCCAGCGGGTCTGGTGGTGCGAGGACGGCAACCCCGAGGGCCTGCCCGTGCTCGTCGTCCACGGCGGGCCGGGCGGCGGCACCCTGCCGGCGATGCGTCACCCGTTCGACCCCGGGGTCTACCGGGTCGTGCTGTTCGACCAGCGCGGGTGCGGCCGCAGCACCCCGCACGCCAGTGACCCGGGCGTGAGCCTCGAGGCCAACACCACCTGGCACCTCGTCGCCGACATCGAGCAGCTGCGCGCCGAGCTCGGCATCGACCGCTGGGTGGTGACCGGAGGGTCGTGGGGCAGCACCCTCGCGCTCGCCTACGCGGAGAGGCACCCGAACCGGGTGCTGGCGATGATCCTGCGCGGCATCACCACCTTCCGCCGCAGCGAACTGGACTGGGTCTACCGCGACGGCGCCAACCACCTGCTGCCCGAGCGGTGGGAGGAGTTCACCGCGCCGATCCCCGAGGACGAACGGCACGACCTGGTCGCGGCCTACCACCGCCGCCTCGAGTCGGACGACGACGACCTCCGAGACGAGGCGGCGCGGGCGTGGGCGCGCTGGGAGACGGCGGCCATGCTGCACCGGCCGGACCCGGAGATCGAGCGGATCTTCGCCGACCCGGTCTTCGCGACCGCGCTGGCCAGGATCATGTGCCACTACACCGTCCACGGCGCCTGGCTGCGCGACGGGCAGCTGATCGCGGACGCGGTGCGGCTGCACGGCATCCCGGCGGTGTTGCTGCAGGGACGGCACGACCTGTGCACGCCTGCGGTGACGGCGTGGGAGCTGCATCGGGCCTGGCCCGGCAGCGAGCTGCACCTCATCGACGACGAGGGGCATCGGCTGACCGGCTCCGCCGCGCTGTTCCGCGAGGCGACCGAAGCGGTGGCCCGTCGCCTCGGCGCCTGACTGCCGGTATGCGGTGTGCTCACCTCAGGCTGCTTTGCTCACCTCAGACCGCTCCCGGCCTCGCCGAGACCGGCCCGCAGCGAGCAAAGCAGCCGGTGGTGAGCACGGTGTGGGTGCGGCGCCGGGGCGTCTGCGGCTAGGTTCGAGTCGTGGCGACCACCGGTGGGATCGGGAGGCTGCGGCAGGAGGCGATCTACCGCGCCGGCATCAGCGGCGCCCGCCCCCGCGTGCCGACCGACTGGGACCGGCTGGAGCGGGCCGCCCGCCGCACGATGACGCGTCGGGCTTTCGCCTACGTCGCAGGCGGCGCGGGCCGCGAACAGACGATGGCGAGCAACCGGGCCGGCTTCGATGCCCTGCAGATCGTCCCCCGCGTGCTGCGCGACGTCGGGGAGCGCGACCTGTCCGCCACCCTCTTCGGCCGGCGGCTGCCCGCTCCCCTGGTGCTGGCACCGGTCGGAGTCGCCCAGGCGGCTCACGCCGAGGCCGACGTCGCCGCCGCTCGAGCGGCTGCCGCGGAGGGCGTCCCGATGGTGTTCTCCAACCAGGCCTCGCGGTCGATGGAGGACTGCGCCGCCGTGATGGGAGACGCACCACGCTGGTTCCAGCTCTACTGGAGCACCGTCGACGAGCTGGTCGAGAGCTTCGTGCGTCGGGCCGAGACCTGTGGCTGCGAGGCGCTCGTCCTCACGCTCGACACCACGATGCTGGGCTGGCGCAGCCGTGACCTCGACCTGGGGTCGTTGCCGTTCAGCCGCGGCTGGGGGATCGCGCAGTACACCAGCGACCCGGTCTTCCGCCGCCTCGTCGACGAGCGGGTCGCCGCCCAGGCGGAGTCACCTCCCTCGCCGCGCCCGCCGATCCGGCCCGCGACGGTGCGGACCCTGGTCGACCTGACCCGTGCCCATCCCGGACGGTTCCTCGACAACCTCCGCTCCCCGGTGCCCCGCGCCGCGGTCGAGCAGTTCCTCGCCAGCTACTCCCGCCCCACCCTCACCTGGGACGACCTGGCCTGGTTGCGGGAGCGCACCCGGCTCCCGTTGGTGCTCAAGGGGATCCTGCATCCCGACGACGCACGCCGCGCCGTCGACCTCGGCATCGACGGCATCGTCGTGAGCAACCACGGCGGCCGGCAGGTCGACGGGTCGATCGGCAGCATGCAGGCCCTGCCGCACGTCCTCG
>CAYRLV010000613.1:0-2244 GCA_964425155.1 uncultured Ornithinicoccus sp.
TGGGGCGTTGGTCGGGCCGGTCCGTGCTGGTGCGCGGCAGGTTGACCACGTCCAGAACCGAGGCCGCCGGACTGCCGTCCGGCGCGAACAGCACGAAGTCCTGCCGGTGGGCGGTCAGCTGCTCGTCGATCTCCAGCAGCACGCGCACCCCGGCACTGCCCAGCAAAGTCACCCCATGCAGATCGACGGACAAGGGCAGCACTCCTCCCCGGCAAGCATCGTTGAGGACGGCCCGACACTCTGCGGCGGTCGTCGTGTCGACCGGGCCCGTGACGCGGACGAGGTCCCCGGGTGGGCAAATCTCGACGGCGAAGGGGACCTCGTGGCCGGGTGTGGTCACGACCCCACCGTCCCCGGTGGCCAAGTCTGCCGACCGGTGCAGTCGCTGCCGGAAGACCACGACGGTTCCGCGGGTGCCCGCCCGCTCCGTCGTCGCATGCGGGGCGTGCAAGATCCGCATCTGGTCCACCAGCGCCCGGCACATCACCAGACCCCGACCTCGGGTGCGGTCCGACCGGTCGGGGGTCTGCCACTCTCCGCGGTCGGCAACCCGCACGTCGAGGAACCCGTCGTCGTCGAGTCGCACGTCGACCCAGACCCGGCCGGGCTCATCCGGCGGGTACGCGTGCTCGATCACGTTCAGCACGGCCTCCTCGACCACGACCTGCAGGGCGCCGCGCTCGGCAGCCGCAACGCCGATCGCGTCCAACCATGCACCGAGTTCCTCTCGGATGCCGCGCAGGCTGGCCATCCGGGCCGGGCCCTGCATCGCGAGTGGTGCCGTGCCGGACGCCATGCGCTGCGCGGCGAGCGCCGTGACGTCGTCGTCGTAGCCCATCCGGGTGAGGAACTCCACCACGTCCCGGCAGACCTCGTCCGGCACCGAGACGTAGCCGTCTGCCTCGGGCGGCTCGGTCAGTGCCTGCCCGGCAACGCGGGCCAGCTGCGCCATGCCGTCCTCCAGCGTCTGGCCCGCACGTTCAACCAGGCCGTCGGAGTAGAGCAGGACCACGTCGCCGTCGGGCAGGAGGTCACGTCCCACCCGCCAGGTGCGACCGGTCCCCAAGGGTCCGGAGTCGGTGCTGTCGAGTTCCCGCGTCTCGCCTCCCCGGGACACCACCAGAGGCGGTGGGTGGCCGCGGAGCACGTACTGAAGCCTGCCCGTGGCCGGGTCGAGCACCACCACTGCGACAGTGGCGCCGCGCATCGCCGGCTCCTGCGCGGCATACGCCTCGAGCCGCTCCATCACGACCGACAGGCTCTCGTGCGACTGCACCAGGTCCTTGAGCACGGCGCGCAGTTGGCCCATCGCGGCCGAGGCCGAGACGCCGTGCCCCACCAGGTCGCCGACGACCAGGGCGACGTGGCCGTTGGCGGCAGGAATCGCGTCATACCAGTCCCCGCCTGCTGCCTGGTCCCTGGCCGCGACCAGGTAACGGGCCGCGATGCGCGCCCGGGGTAGCACCGGTAGCCCACTGGGCAGGAGCGCTTCCTGGAGGTGAACGACCACGTCCCGGACGGCGCGCACGCGTCGCTGCGCCTCGACTGCTGCCTCCTCGGCCTCGACCGTGGCCTCCTCCGCATCGTGGCGTTGCTGCACGCGCTCGGTCACGTCCAGGACCTGGATGAGCACCCCTGGTGGACGGTCCCGCCCGTCGCGCCGAGGCACGATCTCGAAGTCGTAATAGCGATCGTGGCGACGGCCCTCAGCGCTTGCTGCCGGGATCCGCCAGGCGTGCGCCGTGACCGCGCGGCCCGAGTCGTGGGCCTGCTCCACCAGGTCGACGGGCAGCGCTGCGTCCTCGTCACCGAACACGCTGCGCAAGGGTCTTCCGACCAGGTCGGAGCGTCCCAGCATCGCGCGGCAAGCACGGTTGACCGCGGTCCAGCGCAGGTCCGGCCCCTCGAGCGCAGCCAACGCCACGGGCATGTCCTCGAAGGCCGCAACGACCCCGGCGGCCGCCCGCACCCGCCGCTCCAGGTCTGCTGCGTCATTCGCCATGCTCGACGTCCCGGGCCCTCCGTTCTCGTCCTTCGTCGCCGATTGCGTGCCGCTTGTCTGCGACGGTACCCATCCGAGCCGATCTCTCACGGTTTCGGCACGCCTGGAGCGAGAACGGCCCTTCCCGCGGGTATGGACGAGGCCCTGTGGCCGCTGTCACCGCCCAACCGGACATCGGGGGGGGGGCCCGGAAGCCCCGCCCCCCACCCGCAGCGGGGGGGGGAGCGTCCGCGGAGGACCTA
>CAYRLV010000614.1:0-2239 GCA_964425155.1 uncultured Ornithinicoccus sp.
AGCAGCGCCACCGGCACCGCCATCAGCCCGATGGTGGAGCTGCCGTAGAGAATCGTGCCGATGTTGTCGACGCTTCGGAAGGCTGGCGCCGATGCGAGGAAGATCAGGGCGATGATGATCGCCCCGAGCAACGCGCCGATCTCCGGGCGGGAGAGCAACGTTGCCGAGATCGGCCTGCGGCCGACCCGGTCGTCAGTCGGTGAGGGTGCGAGAGCAGCCATGGCTGGTCACCGGGTGCCCTTCTCGGCGTACTTGGCGACGGCTTCGATGTTGGTCTTGTCGATGAACGACGGCCCGGTCAGCACCGGCTGGCCGCCACCGATGGTGTTGCCGTTGGTGTTGTAGAGCCACAGCGAGTCCACCGCGAGGTAGCCCTGCAGGTACGGCTGCTGGTCGACCGCCCACTGCACGTCGCCGTCCTTGATCGCTCCGACCAACTCCTTGTTGGTGTCGAAGGTGGCGACCTTCGCCTTGCTGCCCGAGGAACCGACCGCCTTGACCGCGTCGAGCGCGTAGGGAGCGCCCAGGGTGAGCACGGTGTCGATGGACTTGTCCTGCGTCAACCGGGCGTTGATCGTGCTGGTGACGGCGCTGTTGTCGGCGCCGTTCACATACACTCGCTTGACCTTGCCGGCGCTGCCCATGCCTGCGATGACGCCGTCACAGCGGTCCTCGAGCTGCTGCTGGCCCTGGTCCTGGATCACACAGAGGACGTTCTTGGCGCCGTCCTTCTTGAGCCGCTCCCCTGCGGCCCGACCGGCCACCTTCTCGTCCTGACCGAAGTAGCCGAGCGCGCCGAGATTGAACGCATCCGCCTCACCGGCGTTGAACATCACCACGGGGATTCCGGCGTTCACTGCCTTCTTGATGGTCGGGCCGATGGCGCCGGTGTTGGGGTCGGTGACGGCGATGCCGTCCACCTTCTTGTCGATGGCGGCCTGGATCAGCTGGGCCTGCTTGGACGCGTCGTTGCTGTTGGAGTACTGCAGGTCGACGTTGTCCTTCTTGGCGGCTGCCTCGCCGCCCTTGCGGATGATGTCCCAGAAGGTGTCACCCGGCTGTTGGTGGGTGACCATCGCAATGGTCATCCGCGGGGTGTCGGCCTGACCGACCGAGCCCTTCTCGGGCGCGGCCTCCTGCTTGCCGCCGGTGGAGCTGCAGGCAGCCAGGGCGAGCGCAGCCGAGACGCCGATGACGGCGGCAACGGTGCGGTGGGAGCGGATCATGGTGTCCTGCCTTTCTGGACGAGCACCGACGGGGTCGACGGCGTCTCTGGAGGGGGGTGGGGATGGCGCGTCATCGGAGGTGTCCGCACGCGTGGAGGGTCTTGAGGGTGCGCGCCGCGATCGGCAGCGGCTGGTCCGGCTCGCAGGGGTACATGTCCTGCTCGACGATGGCGACGACGTCCCGGCCGAGCGCGGCGACAGACTCGAGGATGGGGCCGAGGTCCGGTGTGCCATGGGGTGGTTCGCACATCGCACCCATCCGCACCGCCTCGCCGAATCCGATGCCCTCCGCATGCACCCGCTCGACCACCTGCGGATCAACCTGTTTGAGGTGCACGTAGCCGATCCGGTCGGGGTGGTCGTGCAGCAACGCGAGGTTGTCGCCGCCGCAGTAGGAGACGTGGCCCGTGTCGAGACACAGGCTGACCAGGTCGGGGTCGGTCTCGGCGAGGAAGCGTTCGATGTGTGGCTGGGTGTCCACGTGGCTGTCGGCGTGCGGGTGGAACTGGATCTGCAGGCCGAACTCGTCCCGGATCGCCTGCGCCAGCCGGTTCATCTGCTGCGCGTATGCGGCCCACTCGCCGTCGTCCAGCGTCGCCGCCTCGATCACCTCGCCGCTCGCGGGGTCGCGCCAGAAGTCGGGGATCACGACCAGGTGTTGCGCACCCATCGCGGCAGTGAGACGCGCGGCGGCCGATACGTCCGCCCACGTGGAGTCCCACGAGTCGACGCGGTGCAGGTGCTCGAAGATCGTGCCGGCCGTCATCGTCAGGCCGCGCCGACCCAGCTCGTCCTGCAGCTGTGCCGGGTCGGTGGGCAGGTAACCGTAGGGACCGAGCTCGATCCGGGTGTAGCCCGCCTCGACCACCTCGTCCAGGAAGCGTGACCAGGGGGTCTGGCGCGGGTCGTCCGGGTACCACACCCCCCAGCTGTCGGGGGCGGTGCCGATGAGCGCTGCTCTGCTTCTCATGTCGGGGCCCCCGCAAAGTATCGGAGCGCAGCGGAGAACTTTG
>CAYRLV010000615.1:0-2238 GCA_964425155.1 uncultured Ornithinicoccus sp.
CGTTTCCGGCCATGCCCTCGCGATCGGTGCCTCCGTCCTGCCCCTTGGACACGCCACGACGTCGCAGCCGGCGTTCGAGCCGCCCGGCCGCGCGCGTCAGCGCGTAGTTGAGCAGGATGAAGATGATGGCCACGACGATCAGGGCCGGCACGGTGTTGGACTGCGCCGAGCCGAGCGTCTGCCCCCAGTTGAGCAGCTCGTCGTAGAGGATCGCCGAGCCCAGCGCGGTGTCCTTGAGCACGATGACCAGTTGGCTGACCAGGATCGGCATCATCGCGGTCAGCGCCTGCGGCACCAGGATGCTGCGCAGCACCTGTGGTGGCCGCAACCCGATGGACAGGCCCGCCTCACGCTGGCCCTGGGGAAGCGAGGCGACGCCGGAGCGCAGCACCTCACCCATGACCGACGCGTTGTAGAAGGTGAGCGCAGTGACGACCGCAGCCAACGCACGGATGTCGTCCGGGAACAGGCTGTTCTGGTTGTAGAGCCGGAACGTGAAGTACATCATCAGCAGCACCGGCACGGCCCGGAAGAACTCGATGAACACCGCGCAGGGCCAACGGATCCACCGGACCTGGGACATCCGGCCGAGGCCGAGCCCGAGGCCCAGCACCGCCGCGAAGACGATCGAGATCACTGCGGCGATCACCGTCTGCCGCAGACCGATCAGCAGGTATTCCTTCCAGGTCACCCAGTTCAGGAACGGCGACCACTTGTCGGCGTCCAACTGGTCCTTGTCGGCGAACTTGGTGAGGACCCACCACAGCACCAACAGGGCCACGACGACGCTGATGACACCGTAGATCCGGTGCCGCACGCGCGCGCTCGGTCCCGGCGCGTCATACAGGACGGCTTGGTCGCTCATCGCTTCACCTGCAGGCGCTCGGAGACCGTGCTGATCAGCATCCCGACCGGGAGGGTCAGGATCACGAAGCCGATCGCGAACGTGCCGAAGATCAGGAAGAGCACGTCGGCCCGGGCATCCAGTGCGTCGGCCATCACGTAGGACGCCTCCGCCACCCCGATCACCGAGGCGACGGTCGTGTTCTTGATCAGGGCGATCAGGGTGTTGCCCAGCGGGGTGACCGCGCCGCGGAACGCCTGCGGTAGCACGACGAGCCGGATGTTCTGCATGAAGGTCAGGCCGATCGAGCGCGCGGCTTCGGCCTGGCCCGGCTGGACCGTGTTGATACCGCTGCGCAGCGACTCGCAGACGAAGGACGCGTGGTAGACCGACAACGCCACGATGGCCAGCCGGAAGCTGTTGGTCTTGAGGTCCTGGTTCTGCAGCGTCAGCCCCAGGGTCTGCCACAGCCCGAGGCTGGAGAAGACCATGATCACGGTCAGGGGCGTGTTGCGGAACACGTTGACGTAGCTGGTGCCGAACCCGCGCAGGATCGGCACCGGTGCCACCCGCATGACCGCGACGATCGTGCCGATGACCAGCGCGCCGATCGCGGAGTAGAAGGTCAGCTCGATGGTCACCCAGAAGGCACCGAGGATGTTGAACTCGCCGAACAGCTCGCCCATCAGCTCTCCTTGTCCTGGCCCGAGGGAGCGGGCGGCATCCGATTCAGCCCGTATGCCGCCCGCTCACCTGCGCGTGCGTTGGTCAGCAGTTGCCGCCCGGCTCCGGCGGGTTGACCTTGGTGTCGACCTTGAAGTTCGCGGGGCCGAAGTTGGCGTCGACGAACTTCTGCCAGCTGCCGTCGTCGATCATCTTCTTCAGGGCGTCGTTGATCTTGGTGCAGCTGTCCTTGTCGTCCTTCTGGATGCCGACGCCGTAGACCTCCTCGCTGAAGGTTTTGCCCACGACCCGCAGCTTGCCCTTGTAGGCCGGCTGCGCGGCATACCCGGCCAGGATGGTGTTGTCCGTCGTCAGGGCGTCGACGGCGCCGTTGGCCAGGGCCTCCGCGCACTTGGAGTAGGTGTCGTACTCCAGCAGGTTGACGTCGGGCACGTCCTCCTTGACGTTGCGCGCCGAGGTGGAGCCCTTGACCGAGCAGAGCTTCTTGCCGGAGAGCGACTTCACTCCGGTGATGGACTTGTCGTCGGCACGCACCAGCAGGTCCTGCCCGGCGATGAAGTAGGGCCCGGCGAAGTCGACCTTCTGCTTGCGTTCGTCGGTGATCGAGTAGGTCGCGACGATCATGTCGACCTGGCCGGCCTGGAGCATCTGCTCACGCTGCGGCGACGGCGTCTGCTTCCAGGTGATCTGGTCCTCGGTGTAGCCCAGCT
>CAYRLV010000616.1:0-2238 GCA_964425155.1 uncultured Ornithinicoccus sp.
TGGTGATCGTGGGTATCCGCCCCGAGACGTTCAAGGACGCCAAGCTCGGCGGTGGTCAGGAGTCGAGCGGTGTCCGGTTCACGGCCCCGGTGGACGTGACCGAATGGCTCGGCAACGAGCAGTACGCCTACATCCCGTTCGAGGCCGACCCGTCCGTGCAGAGCAAGCTGGACGAGCTCGACCGCGACCTCGACGGTGAAGGCATGCGCACCCAGCTCGTCGTCAACCTGGACGCCCGCTCGCGGATCCGCGAGGGCGACGACGCCGACCTGGTGTTCGACCCGGCGATGATGCACGTCTTCGACCCCGAGTCCGGTGACTGCCTGACCCGGGACGAGGAGGCGGCCGCGCAGATCGTCGAGGAGAGCGAGGCCGACCGCAAGCGGGCGCTCGACCGGGCGCGCCAGCGGGAGGGGTCGATCACCGCCGGGGAGCAGGCCGAGGCCAGCTGACCTGCCTCCGCGCCCTCCGCGCCCTCAGGGTGCGGGGAGTTCGGCGCGGGTCGGCGGGTCCGCGCCCGCCCGGGACACGGTGATCGCCGACGTGGCCACGGCGCGTTCGACCGCGGGTCGCACGTCCGGCAGGTTGCTGGCGCGCAACCGCTCCCGTGCCGTCGTGCCGCCGAGCAGGCCGGCGTCCAACAGCCCGGACAACAGGCCGGACATGAAGGAGTCGCCCGCCCCTACCGTGTCGACCACGTCGACCTTGCGGGCGTCGATGCTGGTGGCCTCCGACGTCCCGGGCAGCGTCACCACGGCGCCCTCTCCGCCGCGGGTGACCACGATCATCCCCGGACCCAGCCGGCTCCACAGCCGCAGGATCTCCGCGACCGGGGTGCCGTCATACAGCCAGTCGAGGTCCTCCTCGCTGGCCTTGACCACGTCGCTCCAGCCGACGAGCTGCTCGACCCGGGAGCGGACGTCGTGCGCCGAGCCCATCAGGGTCGGGCGCAGGTTGGGGTCGTAGGAGATCGTCGCCCGGGGGCGTGCGGCCTCCACGCCGGCGAGCACGCCCGAGCCGCCCGGCTCGAGGACGGCCGCGATCGACCCGGTGTGCAGGTGCCGGGGGCCGGCGGGCAGCTCCGGGACCTCCCACTCGAGGTCGAACTCGTAGGTCGCGCCGCCGTCGGCGGCGATCGTGGCCGCGGCGGTCGGCGTGCGACTGGCGGTCGTGCTCCCGGGGGTGAGCGCGACGCCTTCGGTGTCGAGCAACGTGCTGATCCGCCGCCCCCGGTCGTCCTGGCCGATGTGCGTGGCCAGCTCGACCCGGTGTCCGAGCCGGGACAGCCCGATCGCCACGTTGGCCGGGCTGCCGCCGACGTGCTCCACCGGCGCGACCCCCGGGTGCTGCACGATGTCGATCAGCGCCTCGCCGACCACCAGGGTCTCCCCGGTCATGAGCTCAGCCTTGCGCCTGGGCGTTCTCGAAGTTGATGGAGCTGTACTCGCGCAGCTTGCTGAGCCGGTGGTGCGCCTCGATCACCCGGATGGTGCCGCTCTTGGAGCGCATCACCAGCGAGTGGGTCGTCGCTCCTCCCGCGCGGTAGCGGACGCCGCGCAGCAGCTCACCGTCGGTGATACCGGTGGCGACGAAGAAGCAGTCGTCGCCACGGACGAGGTCGTCGGTGGCCAGCACGGCCTCCAGGTCGAGCCCGGCGTCGAGCGCCTTCTGCCGCTCGTCGTCGTCGGTGGGCCACAGCCTGCCCTGCATGACGCCGCCGAGGCACTTGATCGCGCACGCGGAGATGATGCCCTCCGGCGTCCCGCCGACCCCCATCATCAGGTCGACCCCGGTGTCCGGGCGCGCGGCCATGATCGCCCCGGCGACGTCGCCGTCGCTGATGAACCGCAGGCGTGCCCCGGCCGCGCGCACCTCGCTGGCCAGCTGCTCGTGCCGGGGCCGGTCGAGCATGACGACCGTGACGTCCTCGGGCCGCTCCTGCTTGGCCTTGGCGACCCGACGGATGTTCTCGGCGACCGGGAGCCGGATGTCCACCACGTCGGCCGCTTCCGGCCCGGTGGCCAGCTTGTCCATGTAGAACACGGCGCTCGGGTCGTACATCGTGCCCCGCTCGGCCACGGCAAGCACCGACACCGCGTTGCTCTGGCCCTTGGCCGCGAGCGTGGTGCCGTCGATGGGGTCCACGGCGACGTCGACGTCGGGGCCGGTGCCGTCGCCCACCTGCTCGCCGTTGAACAGCATCGGGGCGTTGTCCTTCTCGCCCTCGCCGATCACGAC
>CAYRLV010000617.1:0-2237 GCA_964425155.1 uncultured Ornithinicoccus sp.
CCGTGGCGTTGGGCCCGTCGACGCCGCCCGGCGGGGTGATGGTCACACCGTCCAGTCCGAGGCCGTCCGCTGCGGTGCAGCTGAACGGCTCCACGGTCCCGAGCCGTATGCCGTGCCACTCCTGGTGGTGGTCCGACACCTGCCGGAGCGTCCCCGGCTGGCCGGCCCACACCTCCGGGAGCTGGTCGGGCGTGCTCACCACCGCCGCGAGCACCTCGCCGGACACGTCGAACGCGCCGAGCTCGCCGCCGGCCTCCCACAGCGACGCCCGCTCGCCCGTGGTCGGATCGGTCCACTCCAGCCGGTCGGTGAGCCCCTGCGAGACCTGGACCGCCACCCGGCCGTCCGGGTGCGGCTGCACCCCGAGGCAGCAGGCCGGCTCGGTCGGCCCCGGGCCGATCTGGACCGGCGCCGAGCCCTCCTGGGTGGCCACGGACCAGGCGGTGTAGGACGCCTGCGAGCGCCCGTCCTGCGGCGCGATGTAGAGGACCCGTGACCCGTCGGCCGTCCAGGTCAGGTCTCCCGCCCCACCGGTGTCGCAGACGCGCCTGGCTTCGCCGTCGGCGATCGAGCAGAGCCACAAGGACTGCCGGTCGCGCTCGTCGGGCTCGGGCGTTTCCTGCAGGAGCACCGCGAGCAGGTCTCCGCCCGGCGACCAGGCCAGATCGGTCAGGTGCTGCTCCCCGTCGAGCAGTGCCGTGGTCTCCCCCGAGTCCACGTCCACGACGTGCAGGTGATGGAACGGCCACCGCTCACCGAAGACGTCGGGGTCGTCCCGGTCGTCCTCGCGGCGCTTGTCCTGCTCGTCCGGCTCGTCGGGGGCGAGGAACGCGATCCGCGCCCCGTCGGGCGACCAGTCCAACGCGGCCACCGACCGCTCGCGCACCACGACCGGCTCGGCCTCGCCGCCGTCCACGTGCACCACGTAGATGCCGTGCGTCCCCCGGTCCTTGCGGTCGGACAGGAACGCCAGCCGCGTGCCGTCCGGTGACCAGCGCGGGGTGGTGTCGGACCCGCCATACGTCCATCGCCGCGCACCGCCGGAGCCGTCGGTCGGCGCGACCCACAGCGCGCTCTCCCCGTGCTCGCGCTCCTTGCCGTAGGGCGCGGCCGACCAGGCGACGCGGCGGCCGTCGGGCGCGAGCCGGACCTCCGTCGGCTGCCAGGTCGACGTGATCAGGTCGGTCGTGAGCTCACTCGTCATGCCGCCAAGTTATCCGGGGCGAGGGCCTATTCCAAGTATGTGCTTGACATCTTCTCGCCACCGGCCGGATGATTCCAAGCATGTCCTTGGAATCGAACGCGGACCCGGACCGCTCTCCCGACCAGCGGTCGCCGCGGCTGCTGGACGACCCCCTGGCGATCCGTGCCCTCGCCCACCCCTTGCGGCTCGAGCTCTCGGCGCTGATCGGGCGCACCGGCCGGATGACCGCGGCGGAAGCCGCCCGCCAGCTGGGCATCAGTCAGGCCCTGGCCTCCCACCACCTCCGCCAGCTCGGCAAGTACGGCTTCGTGGAGCAGGTCGAGGGCGACGACCACCGGGCCCGACCATGGCGCCTGACCTCGACGTCGACGGAATGGCCGGGCCAGGACGCGACACCGGAGGCGAGGGCAGCGGGCGACGTGCTCGATCAGTTGCTGGCCGAGCAGGCCCTCGCCCGGTTGCTCGCCTGGCAGCAACGGCGCGCCGACTGGCCGCAGGAGTGGGGTCGGCACACGGGCATCGGACGCAGCACCGTCTACCTGACGCTCGAGGAGTTCGACGAACTCTCCGAGGCGATCGAAGGGCTGATCGCTCGCTACGTCGACGAGCGCCCCATCGACGACATCGCGACCCGGCCAGAGGGCTCTGTCCCCGTGGACTTCACGCTGGTGGCGGTCCCCGTGTCGCGGACCCCCGAGGGCGACTGAGTGCGCATCGTCTGGCGGACGCTGCGGACGCAACGCAACCTCCGCCTGTTGCTCGGTGCCGGATTGATCTCGTTGACCGGCGACTGGGTCCTGCGGGTCGGACTCGCCTACCACGTCTACGTTCTCACCGGATCGACCCTGGTGTCGTCGGTCATGCTGCTCGCGTCGTTCCTGCCGCAGGTGCTGCTGGGATCGCTGGCCGGAGTGGTGGTCGACCGTCACGACCAACGCCGGATGATGATCGCCGCCAATCTGCTCCAGGCGGGCGGCTTGCTCCCCCTTCTGCTCGTCGACGCCCGTGGCATGGTCTGGGTCGTCTACCTGGT
>CAYRLV010000618.1:0-2217 GCA_964425155.1 uncultured Ornithinicoccus sp.
CTCGTGCTGCTCGGGCTCGTGGTCCCCGTCGGCGGTGGCGTGGCCCACGCCGCCGACACCACCCGGTATGTGGGCACGGGCGGAAGCGACCGCGACAACGACTGCACGTCCCCGGTGGCTCCCTGCCGGACCGTCCAGCACGCCGTCGACCAGGCTGCCTCCGGCGACACCATCTCGATCGCCCGGGGGGTGTACCACACCGAGACGGCGGTCGTGGTGGACAGGGACCTGACCCTGGTGGGCCACGGCGGCACCGTCCTGGACAGCGAAGGCGACGAAGAGACCGTGCTGGTGAACCAAGGGGTCACGGTGACCATGAGTGTGCTGACGGTCACCGGCATCGGGTACTACGGGATCGAGAACCACGGAACGCTCACGCTGGACCGCGTCACGGTGGCGGGCCGACCGACGTTCGACGGCGTCGGCAACTATGGCAGCGTCACCGTGCTGACCAGCACCCTGGCCAGCGGCCTGGACAACTATGGCGGGGCCACCGTCGTCGGGAGCACGGTCGATGAGATCCTGGCCGACTCAGGAACGGCACGCTTCGCCGGCTCCACGGTGCGGGACTGCAGGGGCGAGCCCGGCGGCACCGCTGATGCCGGCCACAACGTGAGCACCGACGAGTCGTGCGTGACCGCGGACACGTCGAAGGTCGTCCCGGACCTGGGCCTGTTGGACCTCGCGGACAACGGCGGGCTCACGCAGACCCGTGAGCCGGCGCCGGACAGCCCGGTGGTCAACCGGATCCCGGCCGGCACCAGCGCGACGCTGTTCGGCGTCACCTACGACCTGTGCGGTGCCGGCGAGACCGACCAGCGGGGTGTCACTCGCCCCATCGGAGCAGGCTGTGATGTCGGCTCGGTCGAGCTCGACCACGACGTCCCGCAGGCGATCACCTTCGACCGGCCGGACGGTCTGGTCTACGGGCAGGATGACACCGCGCTCGACGCCACCGCCGACTCCGGGCTGCCGGTGACCATCGCGAGCACCACGCCGTCGGTCTGCACCGTCGCGGCCGGGAAGCTGCACGTCGTCGCGGCCGGTGACTGCCGCCTGCGCGCCACCCAACCCGGGAACCTCGACGACACCTCGGGCGTGCCCACCTTCCGGCCGGCCGCACCGGTCACCGTGACGGCGACGGTCGCGCGCGTGCCCCTCACCATCACTGCGTCCGACGCCGCGATGGTGGACGGCGGCGAGGCGCCGACCGTCACGCCGACCTACACCGGCCTGGTGAACGGGGACACGGCGCCCGCGACGCTGCCGACCTGTGCGGCCGACCCCGCGACGGAGACGACGGTGTGCTCGGGTGCCGCGGACCCCAACTACACCATCACCTACGTCGCGGGCACCCTGACGGTCAACCCCGCCCCGTTGCAGATCGTGACCTCAGACCTGCCGGGCGCGACGGTGGGTGAGCCCTACGAGGCGCGGCTGCACGCGACCGGCGGCGCCGACTCCCACTACACCTGGACCCTGGCGCCCGGCAGCGCGCTGCCGCCGGGCCTCACCCTGTCGGACGACGGCGTGATCAGCGGGACCCCGTCGCAGGCCGGCACCACGCACTTCACGGTCAGCGTCAACGACCCGGTCACCGCGCAGCTGAGCCTCACGGTCGGGCCTGCCGCCGCAACCCCGAGTCCGACGACGTCACCGGGCAGCTCCACGTCGCCGACCACCTCGACCTCACCCGGCGCCACGGGCGCTGGCGGCTCGGCCGACCCGTCCTCGCCGGCGACGGGGGACTCGGGCGTGGCCACGCCGCAGGTTCCGGCTGCGGTGCAGACCGGCGGGGCGCCGCCGGACGCCGGCGCGCTCTCCGACACCGGCTTCACCCCCGTGCTTGCCCTCGTCGGCGCGGCCCTGCTGATCGCCGGTGCGGTCCTGCTCCTCGCCTCGCCCGCCGGACGCCGCACGGCCGGCCCCCGCACTCGCCCGCGTGCCCGCTGAGGCGCCCAGCCCCGCATACCCGCTGAGGCGCCCAGCCCCGCATACCCTGCTGAGGCGCCCAGCCCCGCATACTCGTGGTGAATGATTGTTGGACTTGAGTCGGGTTCCTCGCGCAAGTCCAACAACCATTCGCAACGGGGCCGGGGCCTGCGTGCCCTGCTGAGGCGCCCAGCCCCGCATACTCGCTGAGGCGCCCGGCCCCGCATACTCGCTGACGCGCCCAGCCCCGCATACTCGTGGTGAGTGATTGTTGGACTTGAGTCG
>CAYRLV010000619.1:0-2214 GCA_964425155.1 uncultured Ornithinicoccus sp.
TATCCGGGTGACCAAGGCTGGGCCCAGCCCACCCGGAAGGTCTACGGCTTCTCCATCCTCGATGTGGACTCGTTCGCCAATGTCAATGCCGGAGCGGACCAGTTCACCGTGGTCGAGGGCGGCAGCCTCGACGGGAACACCTTGCCGGCCGACCTCCGTCCGGTCGCCGAGGGCGTGGTGACCGATCTGAAGGGTGCTGACGGCGAGGTCGACGTGGCCCACGCGACGGACGCCAACCGCATCGGTCGACCGGTTCGGCTCGCTGAGCGGGACCACATGATCGCCGCGTCGCCCTCGACCGACGACGTCAAGGCGTGGAAGCAGGCCGACCTGGACGCCACCATGGCCGATGACGGCCCGCTGCAGGCGCTGGCGAAGACGCTCGACGACGCCGACGTGAGTTCAGCGCTCCTGCTGCAGGCCAACTTCGCGAGCGGCATTGCGCTGGGCGGGCATCTGACTCCGGCCCAGCTCAGCAAGCTCCGCGGGAAGTTCCTGCCCCAGTCCTTCGACGCGGTGGGTCTCGGCTGGGCTGCCACTGACGGTGCCTCGACGATCGTCGTGGTCTATCACTTCGCCGACGAGGACACCGCGTCGGCCGCCGAGCCACGATTGGCCAAGATCTGGGGTGACGGGACCAGCCTGCAGATGGCGGAGCCGCTGTCCGAGATCATGACGCTCAAGGACTCGACCGCGGACGGCGACACCGTGACGGTCACCTTGACCCCGGCCGAGGGGAATTACTCCCAGGTCGTGGTGAACATGCTGATGAACCGGGACCTCCCCTTCGTGCACCGCTGACCTCGCCCCGGGGGTCCCGGCCCACCGTCCGCGAGAGCAGGTCACGACTCGTTGGCAATGGTTGTTGGATCCGAGGCGGAAGATCCGCCTCGGATCCAACAACCATTCGCCGCGGGTTGGGGGTGGAGGGGGGCGTCAGGCGGCGGGGCGTCGGGGGTTCAGGTGGTGCTGGCGTCCGAAGTCGTCTCGCGGCCGCCACCGGGCTCCCACAGCACGTCGCCGCCGGCCTCCACGTTGGCGACCCGGGCGAGGATGAACAGCAGGTCGGACAGCCGGTTGAGGTACTTCGCGGTCAGCGGATTGACCCCGCCCACCCCGCGTTGCTTCTCACCGGCGGGGGGCTCGGGAGCCGGCTGGTCGCCATACGCCTCCAACGCCTGCCAGGCGGAGCGCTCGGCGCGACGCGTGACGGTGCGGGCCACATGCAGGTGGGCGGCCCCGGGGGTGCCCCCGGGGAGGATGAACGACCGGAGCTTGGTCAGCTCGGTGTTGTAGCGGTCGCAGTCGGCCTCGAGCTCGTCGATCCACTCCGCCTGCACGCGCAGGGGCGGGTGCTCGTAGGACGCGGCGAGGGGCGTGCACAGGTCGGCGCCCACGTCGAACAGGTCGTTCTGCACCCGGCGCAGGGTCTGTCTCATGTCCTCACGCAGGTCGCCGCAGGTCACCGCGACCCCGATCGCACAGTTCGCCTCGTCGGCGTCGGCGTAGGCCACCAGGCGTGGGTCGGTCTTGGTCGTGCGGCTGAAGTCCCCGAGGGCGGTGCTGCCGTCGTCGCCGGTGCGGGTGTAGATGCGGTTGAGGATGACCATGCCTGATGGTCCCAGACGCCGCACGGGAGGCGGCACGACCCTCGGCCCTGACCCCGGATTGACCCGCGCTTGGATTCCTCGTGATGCCGAGCTGACCAACGCTTGGTTTCGCGTGACGTGATCGTTATCTTCGCTTGCCCAACCCTTGGCGGCCCGTGCGCGTCAATAGTCATGACCCGGTTCGGCGGACGAAGGGGATCGTGATGGCGCACGCAGACGCGGCAGGGGCGCTGCAGCACCTGGCCGATGTGGTGGAGGAGTCACGAGGACGCGTCGTGACGGTGACCGGGCGCCTCGACGTGCGCACCGTCGCCGACGTGCGGATCGCGCTGCACGACGCGGTCGACCACGGGGAAGGAGACCTGTTGGTGCACCTCGGCGGGGCCGAGGTCTGCGACGCGACCGGTCTCGGGGTCATCGTGGGGGTCTACCACCGGGCCCGGAGGGCCGGGCGCCGGATGGTCATCCTCGACGCCTCGCCCCGCCTCGAGCGACTGCTCCGGGCCACCCGGCTCACCCGCGTGCTGGCCCGCCCGGTCGACGAACCGCTGGGGGCCAAGCCCCTCGCCGTCTGAGCCGCGGCGACGACCAGCGGCGACGATCG
>CAYRLV010000620.1:0-2208 GCA_964425155.1 uncultured Ornithinicoccus sp.
CGGAGCTTGCGCTGCGTGGTCTGTGATCCCTTGACGAGCAACGCGAACGCGTCCTCCCCGTCGATCTTGTAGCGCTCCATCAGGACGCCCTTGGCCTGGCCGATGACGTCGCGGGTGGTCAGTGCGGCCTGCAGTTCGGTCTCGGTGCGGGCCCCGACAGCGGCCACGGCGGCGTGCGAGGCCAGCAGCAGGCCGATGCTCTCGGCCTCGTCGTCGAAGGCGCCGGGTGTGCCGGAGTAGAGGTTGAGGGTGCCGCTGCTGTCCCCGTCGACGAACAACTTGATGGACAGGATCGACCGCACGCCCAACTCGCCCGCCAGGGTGGAGAAGTCGGGCCACCGGCGGTCGGTCGACAGGTCGTCGACCCGGACCATCTGCTCGGTCGGGGGCGCCGCGAGGCACGGCCCCTCACCGGTGGCGTACTGGATCGCGTCCAGCTTCTCCGCGAGCGGGCCGGTGGTGACCGGCGTGGTGATCGCCTTCGGCGAGACCATCGTGATGCCCGCGTAGTCGGCAGCCGGCACCTCGACCACCGCGGCCCGGACGATGCTCTGGAGCACCTCGTCGATGTGCTCGCGGGCATGGAAGATCCGGGCCAGCTCGTGCAAGGTCTTCGTGACCCCAGGTGCCTCGTCCTGAGCCTCGCCGGCGCCGGGCTCTCCCGGCGCGTCACCGACGGTCATGCCCACACCACCTCTGCGCTCGCCCGGTCGGACACCCGACCGGTCACCTTCAGGTTACGCGTCGACGTCCAGCACGGGACCCTTGTCAGGAACGACCGAGAGTGGTTACATCGAAGGCAGATCCGGTCCAGCAGCGTCGGCCGCTCCCTCTACGTCAGGACACACCATGGCGTGGTGCGCTGCTACCAGTCCCGAGACCTGTCCCACCATTCCACGGCTGGTGCTGGCCGCCGCGGATTCCGACACGGACGACACGGAAGAGCTGCTCCGGCGACTCGCGTGCGAGAGCGATCCAGCCGTCATACGGCGCCTGCGAGACCGCGTCGCGGTGCTCAACCTGGGACTGGTGGACGCGATCGCCTCCCACTACCGCGGTCGCGGGCTGGAGTGGGAGGACCTGGTGCAGGTGGGCCGACTGGCGCTGGTCAAGGCGATCCGCGGCTACCACCCGGGACAGGGGGCGAGCTTCTGCGCCTACGCGACCCCCACGATCTCCGGCGAGATCAAGCGGCACTTCCGAGATCACGCCTGGGGGGTCCGGCCCCCACGACGACTGCAGGAACTGCACCGTGACCTGCGTGCCTGCGAGGAACAGCTCGGCCAGGCCCTCGGGCACGTGCCCACCGGGGCGGAGCTGGCCGAGGCGCTGCACGTCACGCGGGAGGTCCTCGACGAGGTGCAGGTGGCCGGGCACGTCACCACCGTCGTCTCGCTGGACGCCTCCCTCGGCAACGGCCCCTCCCCGCCGGTGCCGGACCGGGTCACCGAGGAGGACGACCCCTTCGCGCGCATCGACACCCGCGAGACCCTGCGGCCCGCCGTCAACCACCTCGACGCCCGCGAGCAACGGATCGTCCATCTGCGCTTCGGCAGCGGGCTCACCCAGGAACAGATCGGGCACGAGCTCGGCATCAGCCAGATGCAGGTGTCGCGGCTGCTCGTGGCCATCCTCGCCAAGCTGCGTGCCGACCTGACCAGCAGGCCCCGGGCGAGCTGACGTGGCCGCAGCCGACACGGCATACCTCTGTCGTGGCAGGGTAGGCAGCAGGCAAGTCCCTGCAACGGAAGGAGTGGGCCGTGAGCAAGGTGTCATTGCTGGTCGGTCTCGGCATCGGCTACGTGCTGGGCGCGAAGGCCGGTCGCAAGCGCTACGACCAGATCAAGAGCGGCGCGGACAAGGTATGGAGTAACCCGCGCTTGCAGTCGACCGTCGCCGATGTCGGTGGTCGGGTGCGGGAGAAGGCGCCGGCCGCGGCCGGCTCCGCGTACGACGCGGTCAAGTCCCGCATCGGCAAGGAGGACCTGCCGGCCGGAGCGCACCGGGGCACCGACGGGCAGCTGCACGCCGACACGTCCGGCTACGGTCCGGGGGCCGACAAGCTGCCCTGAACCCCGCACACGGGGCACCACGACCAGAAGTTGCTGGGGATCCGCGCACTCGGCGTCCCCGCACCCCCCCACCATCACGACAACCGGGGGGGGCCCCCGCGGGTCAGGTACAGAGGGCGGGGTCGGCCACCAACCG
>CAYRLV010000621.1:0-2202 GCA_964425155.1 uncultured Ornithinicoccus sp.
ATGACGAGCGTGGATCTCAACTCGGACCTGGGCGAGGGGTTCGGGCACTGGACGCTGGGTGACGACGACGCCCTGCTCCAGGTCATCACCAGCGCCAACGTCGCGTGCGGCTTCCACGCCAGCGACGCCTCGATCATGCGGCGGGTCTGCGAGCGCGCCGTCCAGGAGGACGTGGCCATCGGCGCGCAGGTCGGCTACCACGACCTGGCCGGCTTCGGACGCCGGTTCATCGACATGGAGCCGGAGGCGCTGACCCAGGACGTCATCTACCAGATCGGGGCTCTCGACGGCTTTGCCCGAGTGGCCGGGTCGCGAGTGCGCTACGTCAAGCCGCACGGGGCGCTCTACAACGCCATCAACCACCACGAGGAGCAGGCCGCCGCCGTGGTGCAGGCGGTCCTGGACTACGACCCGACCCTGCCCGTGCTGGGCCAGTCGGGCTCCGCCTGGGTCCGGCTCGCCGCGCAGGCCGGTCTCCCGGTGGTCGAGGAGGCCTTCGCCGACCGTGCCTACACCCCGGACGGCGCTCTGCTGTCTCGCCGAGAGCCCGGGGCGGTGCTGCACGACACGGACCTGATCGTGCAACGCTGCGTGGCCATGGCGACGGGCCAGTCGATCAAGGACGTCGAGGGGGGCGACCTGAAGATCACGCCGGGCTCGATCTGCGTCCACGGGGACACGCCGGACGCCGTGACCATCGCGGCCCAGGTGCGCAAGGCCCTCACCGAGGCCGGAGTCGGCCTGTCCTCCTTCGCCCCGTGACTCGACTGTTGCCGTGCGGCGATGCCGGCCTCCTGGTCGAGCTGGAGAGCCTCGACGAGGTGCTCGCCCTCTACCCGGCACTGACCGACCTCGACCTGGCCGGCGTGGTCGACATCGCCCCCGCCGGCCGCACCATCCTGGTGTCGATCGACCCGGACGTCACCGAGCTGTCGGCCGTGGAGCAGGCCGTGCGCTCTGCGAAGCCGCGCCACGTCGCCAGGACGTCGAGCGAGCTGGTGGAGATCCCGGTCGTCTACGACGGTGACGACCTGGACGAGGTCGCGCGCCTGCTCGAGTGCGACGTGCCCGAGCTCGTCCGTCGGCACACCTGCGACGAATGGACCGTTGCCTTCTGCGGATTCGCCCCGGGGTTCGCCTACATCGCCGCAGCGAGCGGCGCCTGGCAGGTCCCCCGCCGGGACACTCCGCGCACCTCGGTCCCCGCCGGATCGGTCGGGTTGGCAGCGGAGTTCAGCGGCATCTACCCCCAGGCCTCACCCGGCGGCTGGCAGCTCATCGGGCACACCGACGTCACCGTCTTCGACCTCGAGCGTGACCCCCCGGCCCTGCTCACCCCTGGCACACCCGTCCGGTTCGTCGACGTGAGCAGGTCATGAGCGGCACCCGTGCGGCACTCACGGTGATCGAGCCGGGTCCCCTCACCACGGTGCAGGACGCCGGCCGACTCGGACGGGCCTCCTTGGGCGTCGGCCGCTCGGGAGCGTGCGACCGGGCCTCCTACCGGCTGGCCAACCGGCTGGTCGGCAACCCCGCCGGGGCTGCCGCGCTGGAGGTCACCCTCGGCGGCCTGGCCATCCGGGCGGAGGACGATCTCTGGGTGGCGGTCACCGGGGCACCGTGCCCCGGGGTGCCGCTCAACTCACCGGTGCTCCTGCGCCGTGGGGAGCAGTGGCGTATGGGGGCGCCACCGGTGGGTGCCCGCAGTTACCTCGCGGTGCGCGGCGGCCTCGACGTCCACCCGGTCCTGGGTTCGCGCTCCACCGACGTGCTGGCCGGGCTGGGCCCGGACCCGGTGCGGGCCGGCGACCGGTTGCCCGTCGGTCCCTCTGCCGGAGGTATGCCCGGGATCGACGTCGCCGCTGTCCCGCCTCCCTCGGCCGACGACCTGCGCGTGCAGGTCCTGCCCGGCCCCCGACGCGACTGGTTCGACGACGACGCCTGGGAGCAACTGCTCGGCCAGCGCTACACGGTGACACCGGACAGCAACCGGGTCGGCCTGCGATTGGACGGGAACCCGCTGGAGCGGCGCAACACCGGCGAGCTGATCAGCGAGGGCATGCTGCGCGGCGCCCTGCAGATCCCGCCCTCGGGCACCCCCGTCCTGTTCCTCGCCGACCATCCGGTGACCGGGGGCTATCCGGTGATCGCCTACGTCGCCGACGCGGACGTCGACCGGTGCGCCCAGCTCCAGGTCGGTCA
>CAYRLV010000622.1:0-2200 GCA_964425155.1 uncultured Ornithinicoccus sp.
GCACCCAAGAGATCATCCGGGCCCACAACTGGCTCGACCCGAAGCGGGCCGCAAGCTAGCGGAGTGGTAGGGCCGGCCGGCGGCGGTGACCACTGACCTTCGGCGGGACCGTGCGGCGGTTCCTGCAGGCCGGGGCGATCGACGAAGCAGGGCCGGCACGAACCGCTTCCGGGTTGATCGACATGGCCAGTAGGGAGGACTTGTCCACCGCTGAAAGGGGGTTGCCCGACGGGGGCGGTGGACTTGGGTACCCATCCGCAGGGCGCGCAGCCAACAGCCCCGTCCTGTCAGAGTGTTGGGTTGGTGCCGAACGTCTGAACGAACGCTAAAGAAGTTCCGAAGGGTTGGAACGCCGTCAATGTCGGATCCCACGTGATCGGTCGTCGTCCCACCCGCTTGGCGATGGCGCGGGTCGGTTGCTTCCATTTCGTGTCGGAGGCAAGAAACGCTCCGGCCCGGCCCGAACGAGTCCGCCAACGAGCCCCCTCAGAACCGACTCTAGCCAGTCCTCGGGGCTGCGGACACGCAACGAAGTCATCCCGTCTGCATGCGGCGGGGCATTCCGTGCGACGCCCGTTCCTGTCCGCCACTCGTGGCATGGCAAAGCCATGGCCTTGACGCATTGGTAGGTGAGTCCTACGGTGGCACCGGTTTCAGAAACCGGTACCATTGGCGAAGGTGGCTTCCTTGTCTAGAGCAACGATCTCGGACGTAGCGGCCCGGGCTGGGGTCTCGAAGGCCACCGTCTCTCGCTTTCTGAATGGCTCCGCCGACCCGATGCGGGCCAGCACGCGCGCAAGAATCCAGGTTGCTATCGAAGCGCTGGGCTATCGACCGAGTGCCGTGGCCCGTTCGCTAGTCAATCGACGGACAAACACCATTGGGCTCCTTATCTCTGACTTTGCTAACCCCTTCTACAGCGAGATCGTGCAGGGGATCGAGACCGTTGGGGCCGAGAACGGCTACCGCGTGCTCATGGGCAGCAACGACTACGACCTCGACCGCGCTTTCGAGTTTGTTGGCTCACTTGCCTACGGGCAAGTTGACGGCGTCTTGCTGATGTCAAGCCAGATAAACGAGGAGTTGGTGAAGGATTTCGCGGCGAATGGTGTTCCGATCGTCCTGTGGGACTGGCCAACGGTTGTCCCGGGTGTTACAGCGCATCTCAACACCGATTATCAGGCCGGATTCGCCGCGGCGGTGGAGCGGCTGGTCGACCTGGGACACCGACACTTTGCCTATCTTTCTGGCGTACAGGGTCTCCCGACGACGGGGACCCGGGTCCGGGCGTTCCGCTTGGCCGTTTCTAGACACTCGGAGATCGCGGGCGTCGTTGAGCAGGAAGCTGACTATAAGATGGAAGGCGGGCACCGGGCGATGAGGCAGATCCTGCAGGTAGCGCCTGAAACGACGGCCGTACTGTGCGCGAACGACCTCACCGCTCTCGGCGCCGTAAGAGCTGCCCGGGAGCAGGGCGTGGCTGTCCCGGATGATCTTTCGGTCGTTGGTCTCGACGACACGTTCCTCACGACGCTGGTGCAACCGCAGCTGTCCACCATCGCTCTCCCGACCCTCGAGATCGGTCACGCTGCCATGAACTGCATGCTGCGTCGATTGCGCGACGGCGAACCCGGACAACCCGAGACGGTAGTGTTCCCGACTCACTTTGTTGAGAGGGAGTCGACCGGGCCCACGCCGTCAGGAATGCGCAGAGGGAGCCACGGATGAGTAGTCTTGGCCCGGTAGGGGTGGGCGCCGTATCCGGCAGCCCGAAGCTCGCCGTTCACGACCTTCAGGTGTCGTACGGCTCGGGGAGTTCCTCTCGTGTCATCGCTGGACTTGACTTAGAGCTCCAGGAGCGCGAATTCCTCTCAATCGTGGGTATGTCAGGGTGCGGAAAGTCAACCCTGCTGAACGTCATCTCAGGGTTGATCCCGGCCTGCGGTGGGGAAGTTCTCGTGGATGGTCGGCCGATTGATGGACCGGGTGCAGACCGCGTCATGGTATTCCAGGATGACGCCGTCTTTCCTTGGTACACGGTGCGACAAAACGTCGATTACGGCCTCAAGGTGGCAGGTCTCGGCCGAGGTGAACGTGCGAAGAGGACCGCTGAGTACTTGGAGCGCGTCGGATTGGTCGGTGTGGATTCGCACCTGCCCAGGCAACTCTCCGGTGGGATGCGCAAGCGTGTCGACGTGGC
>CAYRLV010000623.1:0-2199 GCA_964425155.1 uncultured Ornithinicoccus sp.
AGCCAGAGGTCCTCCCACCAGCGCATCGTCACCATGTCGCCGAACCACATGTGCGCCATCTCGTGCAGCAGGACGAGGGCGCGCCGCTCCCGCTCGGCGTAGGTGGGGCTGGCGCGGAAGATCACCGCGTCCGTCCACAGCACGCAGCCGTAGTTCTCCATGGCGCCGCCCATGTCGGGGGCGAACACCTGGTCGTACTTGCGCTGCGGGAAGGGCAGCCCGAAGCGCTCGCCGAAGAACTCCAGGCCCTGCGCGGTGACCTCGAACAGCTCCTCCGCGTCCCGGTCCAGGAACTGCGACAGGGACTGGCGAGCCAGCAACCCGAGGTCGAATCCGGCGCGCTCGCTACGCAGCTCGTAGTAGGGCCCCGCCGTGATCACGGGCACGTAGGTGGACAGCGGCGGGGTGTCCGGGAAGGTCCAGCGCTTCGCCCCGTCGACCTCCTGGACCGTCGGGTCACCGCTGTTGGTCACGACCCGCCACTCCGCCGGCGCGGTGACGGTGAAGGCGTGCGGCGCCTTGAGGTCCGGTTGGTCGAAGCAGGCCCAGGCCCGGCGGGCGTCATCCGGCTCGAACGAGGTCCACACGTAGACCTGGCCGTCCGAGGGATCGACCGAGCGGCGGACGTACTCCCCGTGTGCGGTCTCGGGCTGGACCGTCTCCACGACCAGCTCGTTGTCCGCGGCCAGGTCGTCGAGGCGGATCCGGCCGCCACCGATCGCGTCGGCGGGCACGGGGGTGCCGTTGAGGGTCGCGGAGACCACGTCGAGCGCGGCGTCGAGGAAACTCGATGCGCCGGGCTCGTGGCAGGTGAACCGGATGGTGCTGACCGCCCGGAAGTCCTGCCCGTCCACCAGATCGGTGAGGTCGACCGCGATGTCGTAGCGTTCGACGGCGAGGAGCCGGGCACGCTCCCGCGCCTCGTCGTGGGTGAGGCTGGGCAGGTTGGACGGATCCACGTGAGGTCCTCTCGTCGACTGTTCCCGGGGTCTCCGGGCCCCAGCCGACCCTATCCACCCGGATCCGCGGCGGGGCGCGAACCGTGCACTCCCTCGGGTCAGGCTGGCGTCTCGTCGCCAGGCGAGACCTCGGTCGGCGCACCACCGCGACGCAGGTCCTTCAGGCTCACCACGCTGCTGCGCCCGAGGGCGATCGCCGCCAGGAACACGACGACGACACCGAGCCCGACGAAGAAGCCGAGCTCCTCGATCGACGCTTGCGCGGCGGCCGCGCTGGCGGGAACGCCCGCCGCCGGTGCCCCGGAGTTGAACAGGACGCTGAGGGTCGGCCCCACCGCGAACCAGGCGCCGGCGATCGCCGCGAGCCAGCCGCCGAGCTGGCTGATCCCGCGGTGAGCCGTGCCGACCAGCAGGAGGCCGCCGACGATCGTCGCGGCCGCCGGCAGGATCTCGAGGTAGAGCCGCCCCATCGTGAAGTGCCAGGCGACGTCGGGCGTGTAGGCGTAGCCGAACACCGGGCCGAGGAAGGGGATCAGACCACCCCAGATGCCGAGCAGCACGAGCAGGATCCCGGTGACGACGCCCCTGCTGCGGGCCAGTGGGGCCGGCCCGGAGACGCCGCGAGGGCGGTCGGAGTGAGTCACGGTTGTCATGTCGTCCACCTCTGTCTTCCGAGGGACAGCGAGGGTGTCTCCCGACGCGCCCTCACTTCGATGATCACTCCGCCCGGTGGCCCCCGCAACGTGGCGACACCGGACGAGGGAGGAGACTCGAGACTGCCGCCACCCGCGTCCTCCCCTCCCGGGGGTCGCGGTCCTCATCGAGCTCACGAGGAGAGAGCCGTGGACGACACCACACCACCCGTTGCTTCGACCGTGCTGGGCTACCCGCGCATCGGGCCCCGGCGGGAGCTGAAGTTCGCCCTGGAGCGCTACTGGTCCGGCCGGATCGACCGGACCGAGCTGGAGCAGGTGGCCCGCGACGAACGCGCCCGCACCTGGCGGATGCTGCGTGACGCCGGGCTGGACAGCATCCCGTCCGGCACCTTCTCCCTCTACGACCAGGTCCTCGACGCGGCGGTGCTCCTCGGCGCCGTCCCCGACCGGCACCGCGAGATCCACGAGAGCGACCCGCTCGACGGCTACTTCGCGATGGCCCGGGGGACCGCCGACGTGGCGCCGCTCGAGATGACCAAGTGGTTCGACACCAACTACCACTACCTGGTGCCCGAGATCGGGCC
>CAYRLV010000624.1:0-2199 GCA_964425155.1 uncultured Ornithinicoccus sp.
GTCGGTCTCGGTCGTGAAGGCGTCGGCTGCGGGATGGCCGATCTGCACGAGGATGAAGATGGTCCCGGCGGCCGCAGCGGCGGCGCCGGCGGCCTTGGCGAGGCCGGTCGCAGTGATGGACATGGCGAGCTCCTGGGTGCGTGCCGGACGGAGTGCCCAGCGGTGATCCCGGACCGTAGGAGCAGACGTGGTGAGGCGACATCACCACCTGATGTGACCTCCGTGGTGATTCCGCGAGCCCGGATCCGCAGCAACTCGGCCGACGCGCGGCGGTGCCCACCGAGAGCCTGGGGTCGACGGCTACAGGAGGCCCCGCTCCGTGGCCCGCAGCACGGCGGCCCGGCGCGTGTTGACGCCCAGCTTGGTGAAGATGTGCCGGGTGTGGGTGCGCAGCGTGTTGACCGAGACGAAGAGCTGCTGGGCGATCTCCGGTCCGGTCAAGCCGGTGGCCAGCAGCCGGAGCACCTCGTGCTCGCGCTCGCTCAGACCCTCCTCGTCCGACGCCCGCTCGGGGATCTGCGGTCGCGTGCCCGCCTCGATCTCGAGGCTCGCCAGCACCTCGGCGGCCTGCTCCGCAGCCGGTGTGCCGCGTCGGGCCTCGACCGCCCGCAGGAGGTCCTCCATCGGTGCGCCCTCGTCCAAGAACAGCCGCCGATAGCCCACGGGCACACCGCGATCCAGCGCCACGTCGAGGTGTGCCATCGCGGCCACCTGGTCACCACAGGCGTGGTGGGCGAGGGCGGCCACCACGTGCGCCTCGACGACACTCCCCTGCCGCCCGCCCGTCTCTGCAGCAACCACCAGCCCGTCGAGCCGCCGGTCGAGCGCCGCCAGGTCGAGCCGGCTTGACCGGGCACCCTCGACGTGCCACCCACTGTCCCTCGCCTGCCGCTCCTCCGCGATGAGCAGCCGGTCGACGGTGAGCCGGTCGAACTCGGTCAGGTATGACGAGTCGTCACCGCCGTCGTCGGCTCGCCCGCCGACGTGGTCACCCGCGTGAGCGGCGACCCGCTGACCGGCGACCTCTTGACTGGCGACCCAGTCGCGCGCCTCGGTCAGTCGGCCCGCGGCGATGTGGAACCGGGCCCGCAGGGCGGGAAGGGGACGGACGTCGGGGAAGAACCCGGGCAGGTAGAGCTCGTCCGCGCGCTCCAGCACCGACAGGGCGGCCTCGCTCTCCCCGTGCGCCCGCAACAGCATGGCTTTGACCACATACCAGCGGTGCCGGTTCTCCAACAGTGAGGCACGCTCGCCGAGCTGCTGGGCGGCGAGGAGGTGTCGCTCGGCGCCGGCGAGATCGCCGTGCTCGCGGAGCACGTCCGCCAGGCCGACGTGCAGGTCACCACTGGTCGACAGCGGGGCACCCGCGCTGCTGTCCGCCTGCGCGAGCGCCCGCTCGTAGAGGCGCCTCGCCTCATCCGGGCGACCGCGCGCCAGCCACATGCTGCCGAGCACGACGGTCGAGCCGAGCTCGTCCGCGAGGTTGCCGGCGGCGTGCAGGCTCCGGACCGCCGCGTCGAAGGTGTCGACCGCCGCCACGAGGTCGCCACCTGCCCAGGCCGCCAGGCCGAGGAAGCCGGCTGCGGCTCCCTGCGAGAAGTGATCACCCGGACGGGCGAGGTCGCGCGCCCGTCGGGCGTGGGCCACCGTGCCGGCGACGTCGCCGCGGGCCTGCGCGAGCGACGCGCGATACACCGCGATCATCGCCGGCAGGGCGGCGACCTCCTCCCGACGGGCCTCCGCAGCCGCCCGCAACGGCTCTGCCGTCACCACCGCCCGCGCGGAGCCCGGGGCAAACCCACCCGCGATCCCCGAGGGCGACTCCGCCCCACCGGATCCCCGTGCCGCCTCGCCGCGTTCGGCGACGTCCAGCCAGTCCTCGACCGCCTCCATCTCCCCTTCGGACAGGTGCGCCCACGCGGCCTGCACGGCGAGCAGCGGGCGCCCTCGGACGATCTCCTCGGGCAGGGCCCGGAGCCGGTGGCGCAGCAGCCGGTCCTCCCGGCGCTGGCGCAGACCGGGCAGCGCGAGCTCGACCAGGTCTGCCGCGAGCTCCGCGTCGTCACCCACGATCGCGTGGGACACGGCGTCGGAGAGGCGACCGTGCTCCGCATACCAGCAGGCAGCGAGGCGGTGCAGCCTGCGCACCCGCCCCGGGTCCTGCGCGGTGAGGCGCGAGCGCAGGGCGTCGGCGAAGAG
>CAYRLV010000625.1:0-2197 GCA_964425155.1 uncultured Ornithinicoccus sp.
GATCGTCAGCGCTTGCTGTACTGCGGCGCCTTCCGCGCCTTCTTCAGACCCGCCTTCTTGCGCTCGATGACCCGCGGGTCGCGGCGCAGGAAGCCGGCCTTCTTCAGCGCCGGGCGGTTCAGCTCGGGGTCGACCTGGTTGAGCGAACGCGCCACGCCGAGGCGGACCGCGCCGGCCTGACCGGAGGGGCCACCGCCGTGCACGCGCACCAGCACGTCATACGAGCCGTCCAGCTCGAGCACGGTGAGCGGCTCGTTCACGATCTGCTGGTGCACCTTGTTGGGGAAGTAGTCCTCCAGGCTGCGCCCGTTGATCTTCCACTCGCCGGTGCCGGGGACGATGCGCACCCGCGCGATCGCCTGCTTGCGGCGGCCGGTGCCGGCGCCGGGGCCGGACGCGGCCGGCTTGCGCTCCTGGGCCGCGGGGGCCTCGGACTCGCTGGTGTACTCGGTGAGCTCCTGCTCGTCGTTCTCGACGGTCGTGTCCGTCGCGGTGGTGTCAGCCACGGTTCTCCTCGGTTACTGGGTGCTGGAAGTCGATCAGCCTGTCGGGGCCGTGGACTACTGGGCGATCTGGGTGATCTCGAACGGCTTCGGCTGCTGCGCCGCGTGCGGGTGCTCGGCACCCGAGTAGACCTTGAGCTTGCCCAGCATCTTCCGGCCGAGCGCGTTCTTGGGCAGCATGCCCGCGACGGCCTTCTCGACCGCCTTGGCCGGGTTCTTGGCCAGCAGTTCCTCGTAGCTCGTGGACCGCAGGCCGCCCGGGAAGCCGGAGTGGTGGTGGGCCTTCTTCTGCTCGAGCTTCGCGCCGGTCAGCGCGACCTTCTCGGCGTTGACGATGATGACGAAGTCACCGGTGTCCACGTGCGGCGCGAAGACCGTCTTGTGCTTGCCACGGAGCAGGATCGCCGTCTGGCTCGCGAGGCGGCCCAGGACGACGTCGGTGGCGTCGATGACGTGCCACGCGCGAGTGACCTCGGCGGGCTTCGGGGAAAACGTACGCACGGTCGTAGCCTTCGTTCGTATCGGTTCGGGTGGCCCTTGCGCGACACTCCGCTCGGGAGCACCCGGGGGCCGATCGCTCAGCGGGCCCGCCGTTCGCACAACGACTCCCTACTTTACCGGCCGGTCCGGAGCCCCTCAAAATCGACGCCAAGCCCCCGATCTGAGCACGAAATCGGGCTCGATCGCGCGTCCACACCCATTGTGCACAAGTTCTGTGCAGAGCTATTGTGCATGTATGGCGTCCCCCTCACCCTCCGCTGCCCCGCTGGACCGCGCCGCACTGCGGGTCCTCGCCCACCCGTTGCGCTCCCGGCTGCTGGCCCAGCTGCAGGTCCACGGCGAGGCGACGGCGACCGAGCTCGCCGCGGCACTGGCCACCAACTCCGGCGCCACCAGCTACCACCTGCGCCGGCTCGAGGAGGTCGGGCTGGTCACCGACACCGGCACCGGGTCCGGACGGCGGCGGGTCTGGCGGGCCGGCTCGCCTCCCCTCGCGCCGGGCGAGGCGGCGTCCGACGACGCCGACCCGTTGGACGAGGATGACGCGGCGGCCGCCGCCTGGCTCGCCCGCGACTACCTCGCGCACTTCGGCGAGAAGGCCCAGGAGTGGCTCGACGGGCGCGACCGCTGGCCGTCGGCGTGGCAGGAGGTGAGCGGCCTCGAGGACCACCTCGTCCTGGTGACGGCCGAGCAGGCCACGGCGTTGCGGGCCGAGCTGCTCGAGGTGCTCGAGCGGTACCGCCGGGTCGGTCAGGGCAACCCGGACGCCAAGCGCGTCTCGGTCTACACCTGCGCCCTGCCGGTGGACCCACCACCGCGTGCCGCCGCCGATCGAGCCGGGGCTCCGGGCGTCCGACGGTAACGACTGCATGACGAAACCCTCGGGCCCCCTTGTGCCGCGGACGATCCGGGGTAGGTTCCCGACATCGGTGACCACACCAAGGACAGGGGGTCCGCGATGGAACCGGTGGGATCGGCACGCAAGTCCGTGCGCGAGTTGATCGTCGAGCTGTCCTCCGTCGAGGACGGTCTGCGATTAGCCCGTCAGCCGCTGTCCGACCGGAGCCCGGGACGGACGGAAGACCCGGACGTCGCCGCCCTGGTCCACCGCGAGCAGGTCATCGTCCACGAACTGCGCCGCCGGGCACGCGCCCGCGGGCGCCGTCGCCTCGCCGGCGTCTGACCGCCCCCGC
>CAYRLV010000626.1:0-2197 GCA_964425155.1 uncultured Ornithinicoccus sp.
ACGAGCTGCGCGACGAGCTGGTGCCGATCAACACCCGGTGGAAGGTCGACGAGGCGATCGACGCCGCCCGCCGCTACTTCGACGCGACCGGCCGCCGGGTGAGCATCGAGTACGCCCTGATCCGGGACATCAACGACCAGGCCTGGCGGGCCGAGCAGCTCGGCACGAAGCTGAACCGCCGCGGTCGGGGCTGGGTGCACGTCAACCCGATCCCCCTGAACCCCACGCCCGGGTCGAAGTGGACCGCCTCCGACCCGCGGGTCGAGCACGAGTTCGTCCGCCGGCTGCGGGATCTCGGCATCCCCACGACGATCCGTGACACCCGGGGTTCGGACATCGACGGCGCCTGCGGACAGCTGGCCGCCTCGACTGCCTGACCCCCCACCTCCCCGTCAGGAGGCGGGGACGGTGGCCACGAGCTGCACCGCCTCGTCGAGGGTGTCCACGAGGTGCACGACACCGGCCAGGTCGCGGCCGTCGCCGAGCGCCCGCAGCGCCGGCCAGACCGGTATGGCGTCACGCCAGTGCTCTCGCCCGACCAGCACGAGCGGTGGTAGGTCGGGCCCGGAGCCGTAGTAGAGCCGGGTGGTCGCCTGGAAGATCTCCTGCACGGTGCCCGCTGCTCCCGGCAGCACGACGATCCCGGCGTTGCACCGGGCCAACAGCCCGTCCTCGCGCAGCGCGTTGGAGAAGAACTTGGCGATGCCGTCGGCGAAGACGTTCGGCGGCTCGTGGCCGTAGAACCAGGTCGGCACCCCGACGCTGCGGGCCGGACCCTGCGAGCCCGCCACGCTCTCGCGCACATCGAGGGCCAGTCGCGCCCACGCACCGATGTCCGGCCGGAAGGACGGCACCGCCGCGAGCCGCCCGAGCGCCGTGGACAGCTGCTCCTCGGTGCGGCAGTAGGCGCCGAGGTTGGCGGCCTCCATGGCACCCGGTCCGCCGCCCGTGGCCACCAGCAGCCCCGCGGAGGCGAGCTGGTGACCGAGTCGCGCCGCCGCGCCATACGTCTCAGTCCCACGCTCCAGCGCGTGCCCGCCCATGACGCCCGCGACCCGTCGACCGGCGACCATCTCGTCCAGCGCGTCGCCGATGGAGTCGTCGTGGATGGCCCGCAGCAGGTTGACGAACGCGTCGTGCCGGGTCCAGGCGGACTGGGACCAGTGATAGGCCTGCGCGTCCGGAGTGATCTCGTAGCCGTCCTGGTCCAGCCCCGCATACAGCTCGTCCGGCGTGTAGAGGCGGGCGCGGTAGGGGTCGACCGGGCAGCGCGGGCCGGTGGGGAAGATGATCGCGCGTCCGCGCCGCAGGTGGGCCTCGAGGCGGGGCGAGAGCTCGCCACCCAGCACGACGAGGCCCTCGAGGTCGTTGCGCGAGAGCAATTCCTGCTCCCGGGCGCGCAGGTTCAGGTCCTGCAGCCGCAGGCCGGACAACGGGGTGCCGCCGGCCAGGGCGCGGTCGAGGGCGGCCAGGGTCTCGATCTCGGTGGGCATGGCATGCATCATGCCGTGGCGGACGGTGCTGCGGCCGGTGTGACCCGATCGTGATGTCGAGGAGCCAACCGCCTCGCCCGGTGCGGCGTCTGGAGGGGTGTCGGCGCAGGACGCGCCGAGCGAACCACACTCGGGAGGACATCACGTGGCACGCAGGAAGCTGCACACCGCAGGAGCGCTCGCCGGCCTGGCCACTCTCACGGCCGGGACCCTCGGGCTCGGGGGGACCGCAGTGGCGGCTCCGGCAGCGGCCGACACGACGACGATCGAGGTGTCGTCGGCCGTGATGGGGGCGCAGGTGGGGCTGAGCCTCGGCGGTCGGGCGCAGGGGGCCCGGCTCGCTGAGTTCGCGCCGCAGGCCGCCACCGCGCGGGCCGGCGCCGCGCACGGCACCACGGTCGCCCCGGCGCAGGACCGCCGCCAGATCCGGCACGCGGTCAAGCGCAGCCCGTTGACCTCGGCGGTGGACCCGGACGACTACCGGGTCCGTGACATCCGGCTGTCGCGGACCCATCCGGCGTGGGCGGCCGCGATGATCCGGCCCACCATCCCGCTGGACGACGCGACCGTGCTGGCCCACCGGGTGCACGGGCACTGGACGGTCGTCACGCTCGGCACGGCCCAGGTCGGGTGCGACGCGGCGCCCGCCGCCGTGCTGAAGGACTTCCGCGGCTACGAGAGCATGGGCCACTGCTCCTGACCCG
>CAYRLV010000627.1:0-2186 GCA_964425155.1 uncultured Ornithinicoccus sp.
TCGCAGCGGTCCACTCACACGCCGAGAACGTGATCGGGAGGGTGGCGGTCATGTTCCCCACGGGCCCCCAGGCGACCATGGCGCACGCCTGGTGTTCACCGTTGGGCTCGAGGCCGACAGCTCCAGCGAACGCGGAGGGAACGAGTCGGTGGCCGCCGGCATTCTCGGTCTGGGTGTAGACCCGGACGTACTGGCCCGTCCCGCTGTAGCTCGGGCACTCCCGCAGGGCATTCCCAGGCGAATCGTCGTCACACGGCGGGAGCCCGGCCGACGCACTGCCGCAGACGGCTTCGCCGCCGTTGATTTTCGAGATACTGGTCGCTCCGTCGGCCGCGTTGGCGTTGACGAGATCCCTGAGCTCGCTCGATGTCGCGTCCGGGCACTCGCCCTTCGCGCAGTCCATGGCGGCCGAGAGAGCGCCGGCGTCGGCACTGTTCTGGAGCTGGCGGCGCTCGGCGCCGGCCATACCGGCGTCGACGGTGAAGGCGGCCATGCCGATGAGAGCCCCCACACTCAGGAGGATCGCCAGGATCGTGGCCACGGCGCCGCGCTCGGACTCGGTCCGCAGTGTTGTCAGCCGCCGCATCGCATTTCCGCTTCCTGGGTGAAGGTCCGGTCGGGGACGATGATGAGATTCGACGAGGTCCAGGTGACCTGGACCGTCACCGAGGGTGGGTCGACCGGTGTCGGGCTCGGGCACTGCGGGCCGACGACGTTCGCCGTGAGGCCAGAGAGTCCGGGAGAGGCATCCACGGCGCGCGTCTGCACCTCGCCGGGATTCCCGAGCGCGGCGGCCCGCGCGGCCTCGCGAGCCGAGCCACTGAGCTGGATCTCGGCATTGAAGATGCGTCCGGCGTCCAGGATGCCGAACACCAGCAGGATGAGCAGCGGGAGAACGAGCGCCATCTCGACGGCGGCTGCGCCACGGTCGGCCCGGTCATGCAGACGGCGCTTCATCGGCCTGCTCCTGCCCTGCTCGCGCTGAAGGATGTGTGAACTGCGGTGGGTGACCGCCGGCCGAAGGGAGTGGGCCGGCGATCACCTTCGTGACCCCGGTGGCGGCACCTCCTGCGGAGCGCCGCCACCGGAGTGGTCAGAAGGGTGGGACCGAGTCGAACAGCTCGAGGACTCGGGTCCCGAAGGCCGCGACGGTGCCGATGATCACGGCGGCGACGAGGCCCAGCAGCAGGCCGTACTCCACCGCTGTCGCGCCACGGTCCCGCGGCCCGAGCCGGCGGAGCACGGCCCGCGTCATCACGGCAGGGCGTCGACGACGGTCTGGAAGGCCGCCTGGATCTGGGTGCCGAGAGTCGCCACGACGCCGACGATGATGGCGGCGATGAGCGCGACCAGCAGGCCGTATTCCACGGCGGTGGCGCCGCGGTCCTTGCGGGTCGCGAGCAGCGTGGCCGCGCGGGTCTGGAGCTTCACGAGTGCAGAGGTCATGTCGAATCCCCTTTCAAGGGCTCTGGTTGGTGCGGCCCGGGAGGTGGTCCGCGACATGACCAAGGCTGCCGGGCGGCAGACCCCGGCACCATCGGGCGATCAGGCCCATTCGCGCTGCCGGTTCGGCCGATCCGGGGGTCATCCGTTCGGATGACCCCGCCGACGGCGGGTGGCCGCGACCGTCGCCCCCGCGACGTGCTCCGCGCCGGCGGCCAGCAGGGCCCGGGCAGCCTCGGTGAGCGTCGCTCCGGTCGTCAGCACGTCATCGACCAGCACGCAGACCGACCCCCGCAGGCCACTCCCCCAGCGGGCGCGGACGGCCATGGCCCGGTCGAGGTTGGCCGCCCGCTCACCGCTGCCCAGCCCGGCCTGGTCTGCCACCCGGCGAGTCAGCCGCAGGCATCGTGCCACACCAACCGACCGCGCGTCGAGACCCGATGTGGTCACAACTCGAGAATCATGAATCGCTTTGCGCAACAACAGATCCAGCGGCACGTCACCCCGCGCACGCACCGCCGACGGGGACGACGGCACCGGGACCAGCCACACCGGCCCCCCACGGCGCAGGGCCGCCGCCACGTCGGGCTCACGGTCGAGCACAGCCGTCACCGAGGCCGCGAGCAGCGGTGCCAGCACGCGCACCAGGTCGCGGCGGCCACCGTCCTTGAAGGCGACCAGCGCGCTGCGGAGCGGCCCGTCATACCGACCGCTCGCCCACGCCGGCGGGCAGCCCGGCGGCG
>CAYRLV010000628.1:0-2183 GCA_964425155.1 uncultured Ornithinicoccus sp.
GCCGGACTCTGGGGGTGACGGGTCCGGCACGGCCGCCGGACGTCCTCGGCCCCTGGCGGACCGAGCAGGTCCACGAGAGGGCTCCTGATGTTGGTGCGTGAGGTGATGACTCGATCGGCGCTCAGCCTGCCGGTCGACGCGACGACGGACGAGGCGTTACATCTGTTGGTCGGAGCCAGGGTCTCCTGCCTCCCTGTCGTCGATGACGCAGGGCGAGTCGTGGGCGTGGTGAGCGAATCCGACTTGCTGCGAGCACCGCTCGAGCACGACCCGCGTGCTCATGCCCGGCCGTCAGTGCAACCGCCAGCGCGTCCGCGGCAGGTCCGAGACGTCATGACGGGTGATCCGTTCACGACACACGAGCGGGCCGACGTCGCCGACGTCGCCGTCCTGTTCGGCGAACGCGGCTGGAAGAGCATCCCGGTCGTCGACGACGGCCGTCTCGTCGGCGTGATCAGCCGGAGCGACGTGATGCGCGCGTTGTCGCGCAGCGACGAGGAGATCCAGGCGGATGTCCGGCTGCGGTTGGCGATCGATGGCAGCCCCAGCTGGTCGGTACGGGTGCGGGACGCGGAGGTCACGATCGGCGGTCTCCGATCGACGCGCGACGCCCAGCTGGCGGAGTCCCTCGCGGCGTGCGTCCGGGGTGTCCGGAGGGTCGTGGTCCTCCCGCCGGAGCACGACACGGCGAGCACCGGGATGAGGCGAGCATGATGCGCGCGGCAGTGCTCAACGCCTACGGAACCGACCTCGAGGTTCGCGACCTGCCGGTGCCCGAACCGGGCCCGGGCGAGGTCCTGGTCCGGGTCGGAGGGGCCGGGCTGTGCCACTCGGACCTGCACCTCGCCGACGGCGAGATCCCGATCCTGCCCTCCCTGCCGTGGGTGCTCGGCCACGAGGTCGCCGGCTGGGTCGAGGCACCCGGGCGAGGCGTGCACGGAGTTGCCCACGGTGCGCCCGTCGCCATCTTCGGCGGCTGGGGGTGCGGGACCTGCCGCGTCTGCCTGGCGGGCAATGAGCAGCTGTGCAACACGACGTCGTGGCTGGGAATCGGTCACCCTGGTGGTTTCGCCCAGTATGTCGTGGCTCCCGCGCGCCACCTGGTCGCCCTCGGTTCGCTGGACCCGGTGGCGTGCGCGCCGTTGACCGACGCTGCACTCACCCCCTACCGAGCGGTCCGCAAGGCGCTGAGTCGCCTGGTGCCGGGCTCCACGGCCGTGGTCATCGGCTGTGGCGGACTGGGACTGATGGCCGTGCAGCTGTTGTCGGTCCTTTCCACGACCCGCATCGTCGTCATCGAGCCCTCCGAGTCGAGAGGCGAATTGGCACGCACCCACGGCGCCAGCGAAGTCTTGAGTCCCGACGACGCGGCGGTCACTGATCTGAACGCCCGGGCCGACGCCGTGCTCGACTTCGTCGGCAGCGACAGCACCCTGGCCACCGCCGCCCAGCTCGCCCGCGTGGGAGGGCTGGTGGTGCTCCTCGGCATCGCAGGAGGATCGCTCCCGGTCAGCTTCTTCTCTCCCACCACCGAGGTCGAGGTGACCACCAGCTATTGGGGCAACCGAGCCGAACTCGAGCAGGTGATCGCGCTCGCCCGGGACGGGCGGATCAACGTGCCCGTGCACGAGATGGACCTTGCCGCCGTCAACACCGCGATGAAGCAGTTGCGGGCCGGCGAGGTCGACGGCCGCATCGTGCTGATTCCCTGAGAGCAGCCGCCGTCAAGGCCACGGCGAGGGGCCTGTCACCGGGTGATCTCGGAGACCTCACCGCTCACCAGTTCGCCTCGTCCAGGCGTGGCGGCAGTGGCACGTCGGTCGGGTGGATGATGTAGACCGTCCCGTCGGACTCCGGGATCCACACGTTCTCGAACTGCTTCCGGTCGTAGACCGTCCGCACCTCGTCATCGCTGTGGATCGTGTGCGACGCAGGGTCGTTCACGACAACGTCGCCCGATTCGGTGAAGCCGACGATGGTGATCAGGTGACCGAGCGGACGGGTGCTGTATCCCGCGCCGTCGAGCTCCCCCGGCCCCCAGTCCACCGAGACGACCACAGGGATGCCCGCCTTGATGAACTGCTCGGCCTCCGTGAGGGAACGCAGCCGGGTGACGAACGCCTCCAAACCGAACCGGCCGGCATACGCGGTGTTGAACGGCCAGTTGCCGGCGCCGTCGTAGG
>CAYRLV010000629.1:0-2178 GCA_964425155.1 uncultured Ornithinicoccus sp.
CGCTCGATCACGGTGAGCAGCACCAGGATTCCGGTGGCGACGCTGGCGACCAGCGCGATCACGTGGGCGGTCAGCGGGTGGGCCGGCCGGGTCACCCGGTCGCCGAGCAGCAGCGCGGTGCCGGCCAGGAACGGGATCAGCAGCGCGCCGGCGAGGTAGAGCTCGGGGTTCACCACATCCTCACCCCCACGAGCGCGACGCCGACCATGCCCAGCAGCACCCAGACCAGGTTGGGCGAGGGGCGCCGGGTGTGCGCGTGCTCGGCGACCAGGCCGGCGAGCCGGGTGGCCGCGGCCGCGCCCCGGACGTAGGCGTCGATGACGCTCCGGTCCGCCGTGACCACGATCCGAGCGAGCGCGGTCACCGGCCTGGCGACGGCCAGCTGGTAGGCGGCGTCGAAGCCCACGCCCTGCGCGCTGCCCCGCGCGACGCCGGCGCCCAGCCGCGTCGCCGCGTCACTGCGCGGCGCGTGCAGCGCCATCCCGCGGACGATGCCGGCCGCGAGCAGCATGAGGACGAGCGAGGCGACCACGAACGGCCACGAGACCCCGCGGTAGTCGACCGTGATGAGCGGGGTGAAGATCAGCCCGCCGCCGACGACGGACAGCAGGGCGAGCAGCCGCACGCCGGTCAATGCCGAGTCGCTGATCACCGCGATCCCGGTGTCGTGGTCGTCCGGGGCGTCCGGGTCCTCCGCGAACATGTCGAGGATGTGCACGTCGTGGACCGTGCGGGAGGCGCGGACCACCTGCCGATGCGCCCGTCGCTCGTCGGGCGTGCGGTGGACGAGCACCAGCCACGCGCGCATGCAGTATGCGGCGGTGAGCGGCACGCTCGCGCCCACCCCGAGCAGCACCAGCCAGCCGGTGAGTCCGGCGATGGAGTCGAAGGTCGCGTGCTCGGCGGTCGACAGCACCATCTCCTTGGACACGAAGCCCACCAGCGGCGGGACACCGGCCAGGGCGAGGAACCCGATGCCGAGCGGCCGGGAGAGCGCCGAGTAGTGCCGGACGCCACCGGCCAGCTTGGCCACGGCCGTCCCGCCGACCAGCACGGACAGCCAGCCGAGGGCGAGGAAGAGCAGCGCCTTGAACATCGCGTGCGACGCGAAGTGCAGGACGCCCACGTCCGGCCCGTCCTCGGCCGGGACCACGGCCAGCGCGGCCAGCATGATGCCCACCTGGCTGACCGTCGACCAGGCGAGCAGCCGCTTGAGGTCGGGCTGGGCGAAGGCGAGCAGCGCGGCGCCGACGGTGGTGACCGCCGCGATCAGGCCGAGCACCAGCCGGGCCACGTCGGAGATCGCGAAGAGCGGGAAGAGCCGCGCGACCACGACGGTGCCGGCCGCCACCATGGTCGCCGCGTGGATCAGCGCGGACGCCGGAGTCGGGCCCTCCATCGCGTCGGGAAGCCAGTCGTGGAAGGGGAACTGGGCCGACTTGCCGGCGATGCCGGACAGCAGGCAGAGCAGGGCGGCGGTCAGCAGGCCGTGGTCGGCGGCGCCGCTGGTCCAGTAGGTGAGGGCCTCCGGGATGGAGCTGGTGCCGGCCCCGACGATCAGGATGATCAGCCCGATGACGAAGGCGAGGTCGGCGATCCGGGTGACGAGGAACGCCTTGAAGGCGGCCCGCCTGGCGCTCGCCCGGGTCGACTCGTGGCCGATCAGCAGGTACGAGCACCAGCCCATGACCTCCCAGCCCACCAGGGTGAGCACGAGGTCGCCGGACTGCACCACGAGCAGCATCGCCGCGGTGAACAGCGAGACGCTCGCCGAGAACGCGCGGTAGTGCGGGTCGTGGTGGAGGTACCACCGGGTGAAGACCTGGACGACGAGGGCGACGAGGGCGACCACCGCGGCGGCGAGGGCGGACAGCTGGTCGGCGAGCAGCTTCAGCGGCACCTGGACGTCCAGCATCGGCAGCGCGCCGACGGTCCCGGGGTGGGCGGCCGCGGGTTCCTTGAAGCCCTGCAGCACCTGCACCACCTGCCAGGCGGCCGCACCCAGGGTCAGCGTCCCGAGCCCGATCGCCGCCCAGGCCGCGAGCGTGCTCGAGCGGCGCACGACGATCAGGCCGAGCAGCGCGGCCAGCAGCGGCAACGCCACGATCAGCTGGGTGGCGGGGATGTCGACGGGCAGCTCGGTGGGCAGGGTCCACGGCCCGATCTGCGTGGCGGGCA
>CAYRLV010000630.1:0-2178 GCA_964425155.1 uncultured Ornithinicoccus sp.
CCGAGCAGCGAGATCGCCATGGTCACGCCGATGGCGACGTTGAACAGGTTGGCCTGCCCGATGCCCGGGAAGAAGCCGAACTTGTCCCGGGGGATGGCGAAGTAGCACACGACGAAGGCGACGGTGGCGAGCGCGGAGAGCCCGAACAGGGTGGCGACCTGCTTCTCGGCCCGGCGCGCGGCCTTCTCGTCCGTGTCGCTCATCCGGTGGACGTGCGGCGGCAGACCGGGGTTCTCGAACTTCTCCGGCAGTCCGCCGGTGCCGATGATGTGTCCCTGGTCGAGCGGCACGGCCTTGCTGGTGTCGAAACCCTCGACCTCGGCACCGGGTTCGTCGGGGCCCGGGGTGCGGTTCCCGTGGTCAGTCATCGCGCTCGATCCTGTCGCTCGGCATGGGTCGGGGGTGCCGTCTGCTCGTCCGGCTCGTTGAGGGCGGCCGGTGGGCCGCGGTCGCCACGGTCATCACGCCGCCTTACGGCCCAGCCACACGGCGAAGCCGATCAGGATGCCGATGCCGAAGGTCCAGGCGAACAGGCCCTCGGTCACCGGACCGATCCGGCCCAGGGAGATGCCGCCCGGGTTCTCGTCCTTGTTGAGGTTGGAGAGGTAGGCGATGATGTCCTTCTTGCCCTGCTCGTCGATGTTGGTGTTGCTGAACACCGGCATCGACTGGGGACCGGTGACCATCGCCTCGTAGATGTGCTTGCCCGAGACGTCGCGCAGGGCGGGCGCGAACTTGCCGCGGGTGAGCGCGCCGCCGGCGCCGGTGAAGTTGTGGCACATCGCGCAGTTCACCCGGAACAGCTCACCGCCCCTGGCGGGGTCGCCACCAGTCAGCATCGACTCGTCGGGGACGGAGGGGCCGGGGCCGAGCGAGGCGATGAAGGCTCCGAGCTGGCGGATCTGCTCGTCGGAGTACTTGATCTTGTCGCTCTGGTGGGCCTGGACGCCCGGGCCGGCGAGCGGCATCCGGCCGGTGCCCACCTGGAAATCGACGGCTGCGGCGCCCACGCCGACGAGTGAGGGCCCGTCGTCGGTGCCCTGCGCCTTCAGCCCGTGACAGGTCGCGCAGTTGGCGAGGAAGAGCTTGTGGCCCTCGTCCACGTCGTCCGCCGTGGCCACCGCGGCCTGAGCCGGCTTCGGGGCCAACAGGGCGTAGAGCCCGCCGGTGGCCAGCAACCCCAGCATGAGGATCACGACGATCGCCGCCGGGTGGCGGCGGCGGGCGGCGAGGGAGTTCACGATGCGTTCCTGTCGAAGGTGGGATGCAGAGGCAGGTGCGTCTCGGTCGGGGGCATGGTCACTGCAGCAGGTAGATGGTCGCGAAGAGGGCGATCCAGACCACGTCCACGAAGTGCCAGTAGTACGAGGTCACGATGGCACCCGTGGCCTGGGTATGGGTGTAGCGACGCGTCGTGAACGTGCGACCGATGATCATCAGGAAGGCGAACAGACCGCCGGTCACGTGCAGCGCGTGGAACCCGGTGGTCATGTAGAACACCGAGCCGTAGGCGTCGGAGGACAACGTGATGCCCTCGTGGATGAGTTCGGAGTACTCGAGGATCTGACCGGAGACGAAGACCGCGCCGAAGATGTAGGTGAGGACGTACCACTCGCGCATGCCCCACTTGCCGATCTCCAGCAGCGAGCCGGTGCGGGACGGGTGGCCGTTCTCGGCCCGGAAGACGCCCAGCTGGCACCACACCGAGGAGATGACCAGGACCAGGGTGTTGCCGGCGGCGTAGGGGACGTTGAGAACGGCGGTCTTGGTCTCCCACAGGTCCGGGGAGACCGACCGGATCGTGAAGTACATGGCGAACAGTCCGGCGAAGAACATCAGCTCGCTGGACAGCCACACGATGGTGCCGACCGAGGTCATGTCCGGCCGGGTCGCGGGGCCCGGCCGGTGGAGGGTCCGAGGGCCCGGCCCCTCGGTGCCTGAGTGAACTGCTGATGCGGTCGCCACGGGCGCCATTATGGCCCCTTCCGCCTACGGATGGCAGAGCGACCCCCCGAATGTCGGGCGTCGGAACGCACCACGGCACGGGTAGCATCGACCGCATGACCGATGCGCAACCTCCGACTCCCTCCTCCAGCCCTTCGGACACCGGCCACGCGGGTGGCCCGAAGCGGATCAGCGTGCTGCTCTACAGCGACGACATCAGCACGCGTGACGAGG
>CAYRLV010000631.1:0-2177 GCA_964425155.1 uncultured Ornithinicoccus sp.
TCGCCATCGTCGGGCCACCCAGCGCGGTGATGTAGGACTCCTTGTTGGTGGCCAGCGCGAGTGCCTCGCGCACCTTCGGGTTCTGCATCGTCTTGCTACCGAAGTTGGGCACCAGGTAGTCCACGAACGGCGAGGCCGGGTTGGTCGACCGCTCCTTCGCCGACGGGTTGCCGGCGATCTGGGCCTGGTACGACGGGGGCACCGACCGGTCGGAGACCGCGTACTTGTCGTTGCCCTGATCGGAGATCAGCCGCTGCGCGATCACCTCGTTGGTCAGCCCCTCGGTGAACACGATCTTGTCCGGCAGCGCGTGCCGCACGTTGTCCGTCTTCGGGTCCCAGTTCGGGTTGCGCACGAACGTGCTCGTCCCGCCGGAGTTCCACTTGCCCTGCAGCTTGTAGGGACCGTAGGAGAAGACCTCGAAGTTGGACTTGTCGCCGTGGTCCTGGCTCTTCTTGTAGGGCGCGAACGCCGGCAGGTAGAGCGCCTTGTTGAAGTCGGTGACCGGCTTCTTCAGGTGGAAGGTGATCGTGTTGCCGTCACACTGCACGGCCTTCTCGAACAGCTTCTGCCCCTTCGGGTCCTTCTTGTATGGGCCCTTGTAGGCGGACGTGCCGTCCTTGTCCGTCGGGATGTCCAGGAACTGGATCGCGTAGTTCGGGCCACCGGTGATCACGTCGGTCGCGAACGTCCGCGAGATGCCGTACTGGAAGTCCTTGCAGGTGATCGGCGAGCCGTCCTGCCACTTCACGCCGTCCTTGATCGTGAACTTCCACGTCTTGGCGCCGTTGCTGGACGTGCCGGTGTCGGTCGCCAGGTCCGGCACGACCTTGGTCGATGCGTCGCCCGAGGCCACCGGGAAGGTGGTCAGCGTGCGGTACACCATCCGCGCCTCGTTGCTGATGTCGCGGCCGATGTAGGTCCGTTGCGGGTCCAGGTGCTCGGCGTTGCGCTGGGTCAGGTAGTAGAGCGTGCCGCCCTTGGCCGTGCTGGTCGGCCCCTGCGCACCAGTGCTGCCTCCCGTGGCTCCACCGCCGGTGCCGCCACCGGTCCCACCGTCGTCGCTGCCACCACCACAGGCGGCCGCGGTGAGGGCCACTGTGCTCGAGAGCGCCACGAGCAGCGCTCCCCTCGTTGTGCGCTTCATGCGCTCTCCTCTTCGCGGTTGCACCGCCCCGTGGTGGGGGCGGCGGTCTTCCCCGTGGCGGTTGCCACGGAGAGGTTTGTGGGGACCGGCTGGGACGTGCCCATGTCAGTGCCGGTCGGACTTGGGGTCGAGCGCGTCGCGCAACCCGTCACCGACGAGGTTGAACGCGAGCACGATGGCGACGAGCAGGCCACCGGGGATCCAGAAGTACATGGGGTCCACCGTGAGGTAGTTGACCGAGTCGGTCAGAAGCGTGCCCAGGGTGGGCGTGGGCGGCCGGATCCCGACGCCGAGGAACGACAGCGTCGCCTCGGCGGCGATGTACTGCGGCAGGATCAGGCTCATGAAGACGAGGATCGGCGCCCAGATGTTGGGCAGCAGCTCGGTGAACCAGATCCGCGGGCTCCGAGCGCCCAGCGACCGCGCGGCCTCGACGAACTCGCGTTCCCGCAGCGAGAGCACCTGCCCCCGGATGATGCGGGCGAAGTAGGGCCAGCCGAAGGCGCCCAGCACGACGATGACATAGAGGAAGTCGACCGTGTTGCCGCCAGGCACCCCCATCGCCTTCATCCGGTCCTTCAGCGGCTCGGAAAGGGCCAGCAGCATGAGCAGCTGGGGAAAGGCGAGCACCAGGTCCATCAGCCGGCCGAGGGCCGTGTCGGTCCAGCCACCCGCATAACCGGAGATGATGCCGATGACCGTGCCGATGAAGATGGAGAGGAAGGTCGCCGCAGCGGCGATGATGAAGGACGAGGTCAGGCCGACGACGACTTGGGAGAGCAGGTCGGTCCCGGTCTGAGGCACCACCCCCAGCCAGTGGTCGCTGCTGGCGCCGCCGAACGAACCGGTGGGCGTGGAACCGATGCCCTGCACCAACTCGGCGTGTCCGGTGTAGGCGTCGATCACTCCGAACTTGCTCAGGATCGGTGACGCGATCGCGACCAGGATGAAGAACGCCAGGATGACCAGCGCCACCATCGACACCTTGTCGCGGCGGAACCGCGCACGGGCGATCTGACCGGGCGACCGG
>CAYRLV010000632.1:0-2173 GCA_964425155.1 uncultured Ornithinicoccus sp.
CCGCTGGTGTAGGAACCGAAGATCGCGTCCACGCCCTCCTGGCTGGCGAGGCGCTCGGCGACCTGGGCGCCGACCGACGGCTGGCTCTGGCAGTCCTGGACGTGCAGCTCGACCTTGTACTTCTTGCCGCCGACCTCGATGCCGCCGGCCTTGTTGACCGTGTCCGCCCACAACTCGTAGCCGCGTTTGGCCACCTGGCCACCAGTGGCCGACTCGCCGGAGAGCTCCAGCACGGCGCCGACCTTGAAGACGTCGGAGTCGCCGCCACCTCCTCCGCCGCCGCAGGCCGAGAGGACAGTCGGTGCGACCACCGCTCCTCCGGCCAGCGCGCCGAAACGGACCATGAACTGCCGGCGGGACAATGGGTTGCTCACGTGGTGCCTTCCTCTCGTTTCCCTACCCCCAGGTACAGGTGCATCAGCTCCCGGTCGTCGCTGATGTCGGCTGGCGTCCCCTCGAAACGGTTGCGGCCGGCGGCCAGGACATACATCCGGTCGGCGACCTGCATCGCCTCGCGGATGTTCTGCTCGATCATGACGACACCCACCCCGCGCTCGGCCAGCCCGGCGGCCCGCTGCAGGACGTCCCCGACGAGCTTGGGGGAGAGTCCGGCCGACGGCTCGTCGAACAGCAGGAAACGGGGTCGCAGCAGCAGGGCGCGGGCGATGGAGACCATCATCTGCTCGCCACCGGAGAGTGAGCCGGCGTCGACCTTGAGCCGCTCGCGCAGCCGGGGGAACTCCTCGAGCAGCTCCTCGATCCGGGCGTCGAGGTCCTTGCGGGACTTCAGGATGTAGCCACCCATCCGGAGGTTCTCGATCACGGTCAGCTCGGGGAAGACGCCGCCGTTCTGCGGCATCAGGGCGATCCCCCGCCGGAGGGTCTCGTGCGACGGCAGGCTGGTGATGTCCTCGTCGTCGAGGGCGACGACGCCGCTCCACGGGCGGATGGCGCCCACCATGGCCTTGAGCAGCGTGGACTTGCCGCAGCCGTTGGGCCCGAAGATGCAGGTGACCTCGCCGGTCTCGGCCCGGAGCGACACGTCGTGCAGGATCTGGACCCGGCCGTAGCCGGCGGCCAGGTCGCGGGCTTCGATGGTGCTCACTCCGCGGGCACCCCCAGGTAGGCCTCCATGACGTGCGGGTCGTGGGTGATCTCCTCGAACGTGCCCTGGGCGACGATGGTGCCGGCGTCCATGACGATCATCCGGTCGCAGATGTCCTGGGTGAGCTCCAGATCGTGCTCGATGATCAGGAACGTCGTGTCACGAGAACGCAGTTCGCGGATCGCACTGAGAATGGTCTGCCGCAGTTTCGGGTGCACGCCAGCGGCCACCTCGTCCAGGAGCACCACCTTGGGCTGCTGCATCAGCACCCGGCCCATCTCGAGCAGCCGCTGCTGCCCGCCGGACAGCGACCCGGCCAGCTCCTCGGACACGTGCGACAGGTCGAGCAGCTCGAGCACCTCGTCGGCCAACGCCGGTGCACCGCGCCAGTCGCCCTCGACGGCAGCGGTCCACAGGTTCTGCCGAACCGTCATGTTGACGAACAGCGCAGGCAGCTGGAACGTGCGGCTCATGCCGGCCCGGGCGATCTTGTGCGAGGGCGTGCGGGTGATGTCCTTGCCGAACAGCAGGATCCGACCGCGGTCCGGCTTGTGCACGGTCGTGAGCAGGTTGAACAGCGTGCTCTTGCCACTGCCGTTGGGACCGATGATGCCGACGATCTCGGCGCGCTCCACCTCGAAGCTCACCCCGTCGACCGCGGCGATGCCGCCGAACGAGCGGCCCAGGTCCTCGACCTGCAGCACGGTGTTGTCGGAGCTGCTCATCGCGACCTCCTGCCGGCCTCGTCGCTCCCGGACCCGGGGCGCAGGTCGGCACCTGCGCGCCGGAGGAGCTGGTGCGCCAGGGGCGTTCCTCCTCGTCGTCTGCCGAGGCTGACCACGCCGTTGGGCAGGAACAGCACGACCAGCATGACGATGACACCGACCATCGCGATGTATGAGGTGCTGGAGCCGAAGCTGGTCAGGAACTGTTCGTTGACCAGGAACAGCACGGCGGCTCCGAAGGCGGGACCCCACGCGTGTCCCAGCCCGCCGACCAGCACCATGACCACGAGCTGGTCGGTGATGATCGTGTTGAGCACGCTCTGCGGGTTGATGAAGGTGATCC
>CAYRLV010000633.1:0-2165 GCA_964425155.1 uncultured Ornithinicoccus sp.
TTACCCTGCACAAACCCCGGCCACTGGCCAATCGCGAGAGGTTGATGCGTGCGTCTTCGCCGTCTGTGTCTCGCAGCCACGCTAGCCGCCCTGACAGCCCTCACAGGCTGTCAGGGCGCGACGGAGGCTGCGGGTCCCGCGTCACCTTCGATGCCAGGCCGAACGACATGGCGGACGGCGACCCACCCGACGATCGATCCTCGTCAGACGCCCTCGCGTTCAGACACCCCGACCACCGCTGCCAGCCACTCCACCGGCCACACCCTCGCCTGGATGCTGTTGCGCAAGTCCGGCATCAAGGACGGCGCAATGCCGGACTACCGCGCGGTCTACGGCGACCACGTCGTGGTCGTCGGCACCGCGCCCACCGTCACATTGGAGGAGTACGCGAAGTTCGCCGACCGGGCGGTGCTGCAGGTGGACGACGTCATGGGATCCCCGCTGGGGGAGCCGGTGCTGGTCGCTGCCCCAGCGAGCGACGCGGAGTTCCGCGAGATTGCCGGCTACCCACCTCGGGGGGTGTACACGACGATTACCAATCCCGGCCATGTCCCCTTCGTCCTACTCGACACAAACCCCTCGGGCCCCCTCTACAGCACCGAGCTGCAGCAGCTGCTCACCCACGAGATGGTGCACGTGTGGTCCATGCAGCGATCCGCTCGCCGACCACCGGATTGGCTCCGAGAAGGCTTCGCCGACGTCGTCTCAACCCAGGCGATCGATGGCGAACTTTACGCCACTAAAGCGTGGCTCACGTTCCATCCCGGTGCTGAACTGCCGGCAGCGGTGGACTTCCGCAAGACGCCGCAGCGCGCGTACTTTCTGTCCTGGTCGCTCTGTCACTACATCGCGGACCGGTGGGGCATGACGACGCTGATCCGACTGCACGCCGACCAACTCGAGCACGGCAAGGGCGACCTCGCCGGCAGCCTGCGCCGGGTGCTGCACACCGACGCCGAACACCTCCACGACGGCTGGGCGCGGTGGTACGCCACGCAGGCCGCCCACCGGAGGTAGGGGACCACCGGACACAGGTGAGGGGCCCGACCGACGGTCGGGCCCCTCATACTGCACTGACGTGACGTGCTGCGCGGTGGTGGAGGTGGCGGGAATCGAACCCGCGTCCGTCGAGGTGAGACCAGGGCTTCTCCGGGTGCAGTGCGCTCTGGATTTTCTCGGCCCCAGCGCTCGCGCGCACACGTCCGCTGACGGGCCCAGTCGCGTGAGGAGTCCTGCGCGGTCCCGCGACCTGACCACGCAGCAAGCTATCTAGCTGACGCCAGGAACTGAGTCGATAGCAAACTCAGGCTGACGGACTTCGGAGCTCGCTCAGGCGGCGAGGGCGAAGTCGGTGCGCTTGGAATCGGCACCTATGGGTTTGCAAGGAGCGTTGACGAGATGACCTTGCCTCCTCGACCCGCTTCCCCTGACCAAACGATCGACGTCGAAACCGATCACCCCCATGAGGGGCGCAACACGTCACACTGTGCAGTTGTCAAACAGCCGGGCGGACCGCTCGGTATGCCGTCCGGTCGCCTCCCAGCCTAACCGGTCAACGCGTCGACCGGCCACGCGATTCCCCGGCCCCGAGGACCTGTCGCGACCGGGGTCGGCTAGGTTCTCCGGTCATGAGCACGCAGTCCTCCCGGTCGGCGCAGCCCGCCCCTCTCCAGAGTCTTCGCGTGATGGCCATGGCGCTGATGAGCGGCCTGGTCGTGCTCGGCGTCATCGCCGCGCTGGTCGGCGGGACCTGGGACTACCCGGCGGCCTGGATGGCGTGGGTCATCGGCGGGGTCGCCGTGGTCGCCTACGGCTTGTGCGAGCTGGTCGGCTACCGGGCGCCCGCCCTCGCCGAGGGCACGGATGCGGACGCCGCGATGCGGACCGCGCGGGCGGCGTTCCAGACCGGCTTCACGCTGCGGTTCGCGCTGTGCGAACTGCCGGCGCTGCTGGCGCTCGTGCTGCTGTTCGTGCAGGACCCGCCGTCCGCGATGACCTACCTGATCGGGGGCGTGCTGTCGCTCATCCTGATGGCCGTGCACGTGTGGCCGGGTGAGCGGGCCATCGCCCGGGTGGAGCGGAACCTGGACCGCGCGGGCGGACGGTCCCACCTGTCCGCGGCACTGCGCGGCGAGACCCCACCCGCCCGGGGCCAGACCCGTTAG
>CAYRLV010000634.1:0-2161 GCA_964425155.1 uncultured Ornithinicoccus sp.
GCGACTATCGCCGGTGTCCTTGAGCGATGTGATCGACGCGGGACGCGGAGTGAAGGCACTGCCCTCCCACGCGGCCTTGGTGACGTTCGACGACGGACACCGATCGCTTCTCGAGCGGGGGCTACCCATCCTGCGCGAGTGGGCCATCCCCGCAGTGGCTTTCGTCATGCCGGGGGTCGTCGGCACCACGGAACCGTTTTGGTGGACCGAGGCCGAGGAATTGGTCGCTTGCGGGGGTTACGTGGGAGCCGTTTCCGACCAGTCGCCATCGGGAGTTGTGCGATGGCTCAAGACCGTGACCGACCAAGAGCGACGTCACGTGCTGGCGGACCTTCGCGACCAGGCCGGACCTGCTCGCGAAGCACCACAGCTGACTGTGAAGGACCTTGCGACGTTGGAGAATTCCGATATAGAGGTGGAGAACCACAGTTGGGATCACCCTTGCCTCGATCGCTGCGACGACGAGCAGGTTTCACACCAGGTGCGGGCTGCGCACGACTGGCTCGCGAGAACGCTCGGCCGGACACCCCGTGCCTTTGCCTACCCCAACGGCAACTGGGACGAGCGGGTCGAGCTGATCCTCCGCGAGCTCCACTACGAGGCTGGCTTCCTTTTTGACCACAACCTTGCCCGAGCGCATTCATCGACACTGCGACTCTCCCGACTACGCGTGAACTCGAGCACCTCCCTCGATCGGTTTGCCACGATCCTTTCGGGTTTGCATCCCGCGCTCCACCGGCTCCGCGGGGGTGTCTGATGGACGGCCCTGTCGTCCTCACCAGCCCCGAGGAGGCTGCCGGGGTCATCCGCCCTTGGCGGCGGTTGGTCGAGTCGACTCCGGGCTCGTCGTACTTCATGTCTCCGGACTGGGTGCTGGCATGGTGGGAGTTGCTCGCCGGACGGCACGATGTCGAGCTTGCAGTGTGGCAGGACGGCGACAGCGTCGATGCGGTCATCGGTCTGACACCATATCGAGCCCGGTGGTTGCCCCGGACTCGGCTGTCCCGGCGTGTCTTCACCATGGCCGGCACGGGCGCCGGCGCCGCGGACCACTGTGGTTGGGCGGTGCGTCCGCATCGCAGGGAGTCTGCGCGAGTGTGGTTGTCCGACCACCTGCGGGGCGCCACGTCCGTCCTTCCGAACCTCGACCGGGACAGCGACTCCCACACCCTGCTGTCCGGCGCTCGAGCGGTGCAGCAGACCGCCTGTCCCAGGGTTCGTCTCGACGGCGGAGATACACTCCCCGGCTCAGCCAAGCTGCGTTCGAACGTGCGACGTGCAGAGCGCCAACTGGAAGCGGCAGGAGTCGAGTTCTCCTGGGTGGGATCTGGTCAGGTCGATAGCAGCGTGCTCGAGGCCGTCATCCGATTGCACGCTGCCCGTTCAGCCGACCAGTCATGGAACACGACGTTCACGGCTGAGCGGAGGCCCTTCCACGAACGTCTCATCGACCGGGCTGGCCCCTCACGGGGACCCACTGCCGTCATCGCCAAGCGCGGCCGCACGATCGTGGGTGTGCTGTATGGCTTCCGATGGCAGGACCAATTTGCGCACTACCAGAGCGGGTGGGACCCCGAATTCGCTCGTTTCAGTCTGGGATCCGTCTTGGTCATGTCCGCGATGCGGTTGGCCCGGGCCGACGGCGCAAGGGTGTTTGACTTCCTCCGCGGGCAGGAGCCCTACAAGTACCGATTCGGAGCCATGGATCGGGTCGACACCACATGGCTCGCACCACGCGGGGCGGCTGGACGGATCCTCGATCTCCAGTTCGGCATGGCCGACGGCCGGTCCGCGCATCGTCTGGAGGACGCCCGTGCGCGTGCTGTACCTGATTGACAGTCTGGATCGCCCAGGCGGGGCAGAACAAGCCCTCGCCTCGATGGCGCCGTGTCTGGTGGAGCGAGGGGTCGATCTCGACATCGCCTACCTGGTGGAGCGCGACGGCTTCCAGCGGGAACTACGACAGGCAGGAGCCACGGTCACGCCGGTCAGGGGAAGCTCGCGGGCAGCACGGGTTATCGCCTTCCGCGACGTGATCCGGAGGCGGAGACCAGACCTCGTGCACACGACCTTGTTCGAGTCCGACGTGGTGGGCCGGCTGGGCGCCGTCACTACGCACACGCCCGTCGTCTCCAGCCTGGTGAACGCAGCCTACGGACCC
>CAYRLV010000635.1:0-2150 GCA_964425155.1 uncultured Ornithinicoccus sp.
TCGGGTTCTTCCCGTTCGTCGTGATGTTCCTCGTGACCAGCGTCGCCACGCTGCGGGAACGCACCTCGGGCACCCTCGAACGGTTGCTGTCCACCCCCCTCGGCAAGGGCGACTTCCTGGCCGGCTACGCCCTGGCCTTCGGCGGCCTCGCGGTCATCCAGGCCTCGGTGGCCACCGCCTTCGCGGTCTGGGTGTGCGGCCTCGAGGTGGCCGGCCCGATCTGGCTGCTGGTCCTGGTCGCCGTCGTCAACGCCCTGCTCGGCACCGCGATCGGCCTGTTCGTCAGCGCCTTCGCGCGCACCGAGTTCCAGGCCGTCCAGTTCATGCCGGCCCTCGTGCTGCCGCAGTTCCTGCTCTGCGGCCTGCTCCTGCCGCGGGACGAGCTGCCGACCGTGCTGCACGCGGTGTCCGACGTGCTGCCGTTGTCCTACGCCATGGACGCGATGATCCACGTGACCGCGTCGGCCGACGCGACCGGATCGGCGCTCGCCGATCTCGGCGTGGTCGTGGGGTTCGTGGTCGTGGGAATCGTGCTGGGCGCCCTCACCCTGCGGCGGCGCACGCCCTGATCCGGGTCTAGCCTGTGTTCGCACCTGCAGGCACAGGCGAGACGGCCGCGACGGCGACCGGCTCCGCATACACCGGAGGACGACGTGATCGACGCGAGCGGCGTGCTGCGCCAGGGACTGCTCCAACTCAGCCGGAGCACCGAGGTCCGCAGCCTGATCGAGAAGGCACCGGTGAGCCGGTCGGTCGTCCAGCGCTTCGTCGCGGGCTCGACCACGGCCGACGCGGTGCGCGCCAGCCAGTCGGTCTGCGACTCCGGGCGGCTCGCGACCATCGACTACCTCGGTGAGGACACCCTCGACCTCGAGCAGGCCAAGGCGACCCGGGACGCCTACCTCACCCTGCTGGCCGCGCTCGGCGCCTCCGGCCTGACCCAGGACGGGCGGGCCGAGGTCAGCGTGAAGCTCACGGCCGTCGGGCAGTCCTTGCCCGGCGACGGCCGCAAGATCGCCCTCGACCACGCTCGGGAGATCTGCCAGGCGGCCGTCAACGCCGGCACCACCGTCACGCTCGACGCCGAGGACCACACCACCACCGAGGGCACGCTCGAGACACTGCACGAGCTGCGGCAGGACTTCCCGACGACGGGCGCAGTGCTGCAGGCCTACCTGCGCCGCACCGAGGGCGACTGCCGTGACCTCGCCGTCGAGGGCAGCCGGGTGCGGCTGTGCAAGGGCGCCTACAAGGAGCCGGAGTCGGTCGCGTTCCAGAAGTCGACCGAGGTCGACCTGTCCTACGTGCGCTGCCTCAAGGCACTGATGGAGGGCCAGGGCTACCCGATGGTCGCGACCCACGACCCGCGGTTGGTGCAGATCGCCGGGGCGCTCGCGGCCAAGGCCGGTCGGCAGTCGGACTCGTTCGAGTTCCAGATGCTCTACGGCATCCGGCCGGACGAGCAGAAGCGGATCGCCGAGCGCGGCGACCAGATGCGGGTCTACATCCCCTACGGCGAGGAGTGGTACGGCTACCTGATGCGGCGCATGGCCGAGCGTCCCGCCAACACGATGTTCTTCCTGCGTTCACTCGCGACGAAGGGATGAGCGTGGCCACCATCGCCATCCTGGGCACCGGCGTCATGGGGGAGACCCTGCTGTCCGGGCTGATTCGCGCCGGCCGCGACGCCGCCGACCTGGTCATCACCGGCCGCAACGAGGAGCGCACGCGGGCGATCGCGAGCCGGTATGCGGTGCGGGCCGTGGACAACGCCACCGCGGCCGCCGAGGCGGACACCGTGGTGCTCGTGGTCAAGCCGCAGGACATGGCCGGGCTGCTCGACCAGATCGCCGACCACCTGCGGCCCGGGACCCTCGTGGTCACCGTGGCCGCCGGCATCACCACCGCCACGGTGGAGGAGCGGCTCGCGGCGCAGACCCCGGTCGTGCGGGTGATGGCCAACACCCCAGCCATGGTCGACCAGGGGATGGCCGCCATCGCCCCGGGCCGGCACTGCGACGAGGAGCACCTCGAGGTGGCGGCGATGCTCTTCCGGTCGTGCGGCAAGGTCGTGCAGGTGGCCGAGAAGCACCTCGACGCGGTCACCGCGATCAGCGGCAGCGGCCCGGCCTACATCTTCTACGTCGTCG
>CAYRLV010000636.1:0-2149 GCA_964425155.1 uncultured Ornithinicoccus sp.
AGACCCGGTGGCCGAAGCCCATCAGCTTGACGCCCTCCTCCTTGTTCTTCACCCGACGGACGAAGTCGTCCACGTCGCCGCCGTCCTTCTGGATGCCCTCGAGCATGTCCAGGACCGCGGCGTTGGCGCCCCCGTGCAGCGGCCCGAACAGCGCGTTGATGCCTGCCGACACCGACGCGAACAGGTTGGCGTGCGCCGACCCGACCAGCCGGACCGTGGAGGTCGAGCAGTTCTGCTCGTGGTCGGCGTGCAGGATGAGCAGCAGGTCGAGCGCCTTCACCAGGTCGGGGTCGAGGTCGTAGTCCTCCGGCGGCAGCCCGAACGTCATCCGCAGGAAGTTCTGGGTGAGGCTGAGGTCGTTGTCGGGGTAGAGGAACGGCTGGCCGATGCTCTTCTTGTAGGCGTAGGCCGCGATGGTGGGCAGCTTCGCCAGCAGCCGCACGGTCGAGATCTCGACCTGCTCCTGGTCGAACGGGTCCAGGCTGTCCTGGTAGAAGGTGGACAGCGCCGAGACCGCCGAGGAGAGCACCGGCATGGGGTGCGCGTCGGCCGGGAAGCCCTGGAAGAAGCCCTTGAGGTCCTCGTGCAGCAGGGTGTGCCGACGCAGCTTCTGGTCGAACTCGGCGAGCTCGTCGGTGGTCGGCAGCTCACCGTGGATCAGCAAGTAGGAGGTCTCGATGAAGGACGAGTTCTCGGCCAGCTGCTCGATGGGGTAACCGCGGTAGCGCAGGATCCCGGCGCCCCCGTCGATGTAGGTGATGGCGGACTGACAGGACGCGGTGTTGACGTAGCCCACGTCCAGCGTCACGTTGCCGGTCTCCTTGAGCAGCGACGACACGTCGTAGCCGCTGTTGCCCTCCTTGGCCTTGACGAGGGGGAAGGTCAGCTCGTGGTCACCCGTGGTGAACGTGGCGGCGTCGTTGGTCATCGATTCATCCTCCTCGGGGGCACGGCTCGGTCACCGGCGCACCGGCCCTCGCACGTTACCTCAGATCCCAGAGCCACCTGAATGCGGCATCGTCGGCCCGGGTCAGCCGACCCGCTCCGCCGCGGCCTCGATCCGCTCGTCGGTGGCGGTGAGCGCGATCCGGACGTGCTCGGCACCGACGGAGCCGTAGAAGGTGCCCGGAGCAGCGAGGATGCCGTGCCCCGCCAGCCACTCGAGCGTCGCCCACGCGTCCTCGTCACGAGTGCACCAGAGGTAGAGCCCGGCCTCGGAGTGGTCCACCCGGACCCCCGCGGAGGTCAGGGCGGCGGCCAGCACCTCCCGGCGCCGCGCGTACCGGTCCTTCTGGGCCCGGACGTGCGCGTCATCGCGAAGCGCGGCCCGCATCGCCCGCTGCACGGGCCACGGCATCATCATCCCGGCGTGCCGACGCACCTCGAGCAACCGGCGCACGACGACCGGGTCACCGGCCACGAAGGCGGCCCGGTATCCGGCGAGCGAGCTCTGCTTGGACAACGAGTACACGACGAGCAGGCCGGTCGGGTCGCCGTCGCACACCCGCGGATCGAGCAGGCTGGGTGTCGACACCGCAGGTCGGCCGGCGGCGTCCTCCCCCGGGTCGTCGCGCCAGTCGAGCTCGGCGTAGCACTCGTCGCTCGCGACGAGCACGTCGTGCTGGCGGGCCCAGGCGACGACCTTGCGCAGGTGGCCGACCCCGAGCACCTGACCGGTGGGGTTGCTGGGGGTGTTGAGCCAGAGCAACCCGGGCGCGGTGGCCCGGGTCATCGGGCCGAGACCGGTCAGGCTGCGCATCGGGCGGGGCGTCGCGCCCGCGAGGCGCGCGCCCACGTCATACGTGGGGTAGGCGACCTCCGGGTGCAGCACCGTGTCGCCCTCCCCCAGGCCGAGCAGCGTCGGCAACCAGGCGATGAACTCCTTGCTACCGAGCGTGGGGAGCACCCCGTCGGGGCCCAGCCCGGGCACCCCGCGACGGCGGGCGAACCACTCCACCACCGCCTCACGCAGATCGGGGGTGCCCCACACCTGCGGATAGCCCGGCGCGTCCGCGGCCTCGGTCAGCGCACGGCGCACCACCTCCGGGGTGGGATCGACCGGGGTGCCGACGGACAGGTCGACCAGGCCCCCGTCATGAGCACTCGCCCGCTGCTTCAGCGCAGCGAGCGAGTCCCACGGGAAGTCAGG
>CAYRLV010000637.1:0-2147 GCA_964425155.1 uncultured Ornithinicoccus sp.
CCGACCCTAGCCTCGGCACCGTTTCCGCTCCCCTGACGAAGGACGATCCGTGACCGCACCCGCTCCCCACCGCACCCACCTCCCCCTGCTGACGCCCCGGTCGCACCCGGGTGGCCGCAGTCCGATGACCTGCCACTACCGCTGCGACGACGCCTGCAGCAAGCCGGTGCCCAACCGCAGCGACAACTCCTACTTCGGGGACCTGGTGGCCGACGTGTCGCGGCGCCGGGTGCTCCAGTCCGGTGGCCTCGCGGCCGCCGCGGTGGGCCTCACCGCGGTCGTCGGGGCGTCACCGGCCGCGGCTCACGGGCGGCCGTCACGGCACGGTGGCCGAGGCGGTCGCTCCCCGCTGGGGTTCGAGCCGATCGACCCGCAACCCGCGTCGCTCGACCGGGTCGTCGTGCCGCGCGGTCACCGGTGGCAGCCGCTGATCTCGTGGGGCGACCCGATCACGGCGTCCGCGCCGGACTTCGACTTCGACCGGCAGAGCGCCCGGGCGCAGGAGGGCCAGTTCGGCTACAACTGCGACTTCACCGCGCTGCTGCCGGGGCGGCACCGCGACCGGGCCACGCTGGTCTGCAACAACGAGTACACCAACGACGAGCTGATGTTCCGCGGCTTCACCGACTACGCCTCGCTGTCGGAGGAGCAGCTGCGGATCGCCATGGCGGCCCACGGCATGTCGGTGGTCGAGGTGCGCCGCCGCAGTCCGCGGCACGCCTGGCGGTACGTCCGTGGCGCACGGCGCAACCGGCGGATCACGGCCACGACGCCGATGGAGCTGACCGGACCGGCGGCCGGCTCGCGGCTGGTGCGCACGTCGGCCGACCCGCGTGGCCGCACCGTGCTCGGCACCTTCGCCAACTGCTCCGGCGGGGTCACGCCGTGGGGCACGGTGCTGTCCGGCGAGGAGAACTGGAACGGCTACTTCAGCGCGCCGGAGGCGCCGGAGGACCAGCAGGACGCCTACGACCGCTACGGCATCACCGGGTCGACCGGGCGGGCGTGGGAGAAGGTCGACCCGCGATTCGACCTGACCCGGGAGCCCAACGAGGTCAACCGGTTCGGCTGGATCGTCGAGGTCGACCCGACCGACCCGCGGTCCACGCCCCGCAAGCACACCGCACTCGGGCGCACCAAGCACGAGGCCGCCACGACGGCCGTCGCCGACGACGGGCGGGTCGTGGTCTACCTCGGGGACGACGAACGGTTCGACTACCTCTACAAGTTCGTGTCCGCCAAGAAGATGTGGCGCGGCAACTCCGAGCGGGCCCGGCGGCACAACCTGACGCTGCTGGAGTCCGGCGACCTCTACGTCGCGAAGTTCACCGGGGACGGCGCCGAGGACGGGGTCAGCGACGGCACCGGCGAGTGGCTTCCCCTGGTGGTGGACGGCACGTCATACGTGCCGGGCTTCTCGGTCGACGAGGTGCTGGTGTGGACGCGGCTGGCGGCCGACGCGGTCGGCCCCACGAAGATGGACCGGCCGGAGGACGTGGAGACGAACCCGCGCAACGGGCGCGTCTACATGGCGTGCACGAACAACAGCCAACGGGTGCCGTCGCAGATCGACGAGGCGAACCCGCGGGCGAACAACAAGCACGGGCACATCATCGAGATCTCGCCGGCCCACGACGACCACGGCCACGGCGCGTTCACCTGGCAGATCGTGCTCATCGCGGGTGACCCCGACGACCCGACCACCTACTTCGCCGGCTACGACAAGAGCCAGGTGTCACCGATCTCCTGCCCGGACAACGTGGCGTTCGACCGGGACGGCAACCTCTGGATCGCCACGGACGGCAACGCGCTCGGGCACTGCGACGGCCTGTTCGCGATGCCGCTGGCCGGTCGGGAGCGCGGTCACCTGCAGCAGTTCCTCTCGGTGCCGCACGGTGCCGAGTGCTGCGGGCCGGTCGTGACCGAGGACGAGCGGACCGTGCTGGCCGCGATCCAGCACCCCGGCGAGGTCGACGGGGCCAGCCCGGAGTCGCCGCAGAGCCAGTTCCCCTACCAGGGCGACGGGCAGCCGCGGCCGGGCGTCATCCAGGTGCTGCGCCCCCACGGGCGACACCACCGCTGAGGGGAGTCAGGCCACGAGTGGCACAGTTCGCGGCGAGTGGCACAGGTAGAGCTGTGCCACTCGT
>CAYRLV010000638.1:0-2144 GCA_964425155.1 uncultured Ornithinicoccus sp.
CGAACCGAGTGCTCCGACGCGCCGTGTAGCACCTCTGTGACGATGAGTTCGCCATTGCGCGCGGCCAGCGAGACGGCCCTCTCGTGTCGCAAGGAGCGATCGAGACGCCTGTACCCCAGGTGATGCGCTGACCAGGTTTGCACGCAACCACGATCAGCTACTGCGTCCACGACTGCGTCGGTCCCGGTGCGCCACAGGAACGGCCCTCCGTCCACTGACTGGCTCACGCCGTCAACCTCCACGGTGTTGTGTCCTAGGGTCGAACGGAAGTAGCTCCGCCATGCTGGCTCGCCGTGGTAGCAGTACGTTCCCGGATCGGCAAGGATGTCGACGCCGTCGCACCGCACCTCAATGGACAGCGCGTCCGCGTGGCCATGGGCAGCCATGGTCCCGAACCCGTGCGGCCCGCCATCGCAGCGACACCAGATCGCCGGTCGATGACCCGGCGGAGTCCGCAAGAGGTAGACGCCCGCGTCTGTGAAGGCGGTGGGCCTCGCCTCCGCATGCACGTCGATCTTCTTCTTGGGTTGGGACAGCGCCCGAATGAGCGTGCTGGTGACATCCGGCTGGCACGACGGCCACCACGTCGGTGCCTTGACTAGGACGCTGCCGGCAGCGAGCATCGAGGACCACGGGTCTGCCGACGGGCCGTCGAGCACGAGGGCGCGCCCGTCATCGCCGTCCCCTTGTCGAGGAGGTCGTCCGGTGACATCCATCAAAGCCGCTGCGGCGTTGAGGGACGCTGCCAGCAGGTCGCGCGTGCCTTCGGTGAGAGGATGCCCCGCCCGATCCGCCTCGAGGAGCGCGACAAGGCCCAACTCCGTGACGAACCGCTGGTAGTCGGTCGCGAGCTCCCTGTTGATCCCGCTCGGGAAGGTGTTCTCGCGCAGCGCCAACTCCAGTCCCAGGGCCGCTTGCTCTCGCCAGCGCACGCTCTCCTCGTACCAGGGAAACGCACAGGCGGCGACGAGCTGCCCGCTCGTCTCGGCGACCGCGTGATTGTTGCCGGACGAGCCTCTGCTGCGGAAGGCAGCCAAGTACTCCTGGTGCCATCTGATCTGACCCAGCGCCAGCTGGTTGTCCTCGAAGAGTGAGGCACACTGTGGCCACGTGTCGAGCAGCCGCCGGATCCAGCTCCAGCTGATCAGGCGGATGCCCAACTCGATCCCGCTGGTCCAGTGGATGCCGCTGAGAAAGGGGTTCTGCCGCCACCATGAGGTGAGCTGGGCGGCCACGAACTCGGCATATCGTGGCTCCTCGGTCAGCCACCACGCGGCTGCGACAACAGTCAGGTGATGGTGACGGGACAGCTCCCAGACCGACTTGACGTTGCCTGTCAGTCCCTCGTCCCGGTGGTCGATGCGGAAGCACAACTCGCGGTCGGGAGCGCGACGCCCCGTGACCGGATCAAGGAACCAGTCGGGGTCTGCAACGTCCGGTCTCGCTGTACCCAGCACATCCCACTGTCCGGCGAGAATCCCGTCTGCGGCCCGCACAGTCTCCCCGCCGGCCGTGGACGGGATCCTGTCGCGTGTCTGCGGCGGAATGGCGCCAAGGAACTTCCGGTCGGCAAGAAGTCCTGGCACTGGTCGGTCGGCGCGCGTGGCCAGCACCTGTCGCTCCGACCAGCGCCGTTGGCGCACCTGGTCGAGCGTCCTCCAGGCAACCTCGCGCACCCCCATGTGCCGCAGCCGCCGCAGGTACCATGTCGCCGATCGGGTCACAACTTCACCGTCGCTCCGGTTGCGAGGCTGTCCTGCATAGCGAGAGTGGCCCGAGTGGTGGCCAACAGCTGCGGCCAGGAGATGGGCATGGCACCGCCGAACTGGACCGCGCGCAGGAATGCGTCGAGTTGACCTCGCTGTCCCTTGTCCTGTCCCCGCAGCGACCGCTTCACAACCTTTCCCCGACCACTCCAGACTGTCGCCTTGGAGAAGTTGTCCAGTCGTGCGTTGCGTCCGTCGGCCACGACGTCCATCGTCTCCTTGGGGAAGCGGCTGCTTCCGTCGGTGGCATAGGTCACCGATCCGACAGACCCATCCGCGTAGGTCAGCGTCACGTGGCAGTCGAGACAGTCGGGGGTCTGGTGGGCCGTGACCGAGACCGGTGCGGCGGCGTCCTTGGCCCAGCGGCGGTTGGATCCC
>CAYRLV010000639.1:0-388 GCA_964425155.1 uncultured Ornithinicoccus sp.
GGCGTCTCAAACGTCAGCCAACGCGCTGGATTGTCGTGCAGGATGCGGTCAACCATCGCTACTCCAATGCGTTCCTCTAGGCGCGGCACGAAGCGCGTACCCAAGTAGGCCAACCCCGGCATCCCACCGTACGCGACATATCGACTCCTGCGAGCTACGTCCCCGCCTAGAAGAACTTGAGTTCCCTGCCCGCGCTCGACGACCGCGGCCAGGCAGTCCAGCACCGCGCTGTCTGGCGCGTTCCGCGCACGTGCCGGGCCGTCATAGCCCAGAAAGGCATCTCGAGAGGCAAGTTCAGCATGCAAGCCTGGATCGAGGTTTCGATCAATGTGGGCAAGTGCGATACGACTCGTTCGCACACCCTCCTCGCTCAGCCACGCCAGCCCGG
>CAYRLV010000639.1:398-2128 GCA_964425155.1 uncultured Ornithinicoccus sp.
CGCATCGACGAGGCCTGTCAGGACGACTTCGCCCTCGTGGGCGGCGGTGCCGTGCTCGAGGTGAACCATGATCGGCGCACCAGTAGTCCGCTGCGCCGCCGCCGTGGCTGTGAGTACACGCCGCTCGAAGGGTGCAATCCGCCAGTACCCCAAGCCTGCCTTGATGACGCCAGCGCGCACAGGAGACACCGCGGCACCGGGACGGTCCTCCTCGGCCATGCCGATGATGACGTCGTGGACAAACCGTCGCTCGAGCTCGCGCTCATCCAGAGCCAATATCCAGTCTTGATCGTGGTAGTGCTCAAGCCGATGTGCTCCGGTGGTCGCTACTACGTGCAGACCAGAGTGAGCACTAGCCGCCCTCAACCAGAGCGGCCGACGGCCCAAGCCGAGGGGTGTAGCGTCTACCATCGTGTCGAAGCCCGAGGCTACGAGCTGACTGGCTTCAGCAGTACTAGCTGCCTCGTTATCGAGGTCGTCGCCGGGCAACAGCGGCGAGACCTGAAACAGGTGCTCGTGGTAATCCACCCGCCCGAGTTCGACGGCCGCAATGTCGCCCCGGACCGTCCGCACCACCCCGGTGCCCGCGACGGATCCACCGGGCAGCCGCCGTCTCACCGCGCCGCTTCGGCCAGCATGGCGAGCCGGTCCACTGTGGCGGCCGGGATCGGGATGTCGAAAACGTCCGCGATCACCTGCGTCCAACCGTGGATGAAGTACCTCCATCCATCGACCAGCACCAAGGACTGCCGCTCCGCCTGAGCCATCGCCTGGTGCCAAAATCGGAGCGTGCCGCGGTAATTGATCTCCCACACCAGCGCGCGTTCCGGAAATACAGCGGCGTCGGACACCGGGCTCCCGGGCAGGTCCTTGCCGAGGCCGGATGCGTTCACGACTAGCGATTCAGGGGTGGCCCCTGAGAGTAGCTCCGTGGACTGCTCGACTCTGGCGACATGCTCGTAGCGCACCAAACCGGGCGCGATCCCGGCCCGGCGGTGCACCTCCTCCAACCGGGTCAAACTCGCCCGGTCGACGTCGGCGACCACTATCCTGCCCGGCACGTCCTCACCTTGCGCGAGGAATGTCGTGATCGCGGTGCCCGCGCCGCCCGCGCCCAGGCAGAGGACCTCGCCGCCGGTGTTGGCAAAGTGCTGTGAAGGAAGGAATTCGGCGAGCGCGAGACCAGCGGTCACTGGGTCCTTCGCCGCGCCTCGTAGCCGGCCTCCGCGCTTGGAGATGGACGAGATCTCCCCGCACTGAGTGCTGAAGTCGTCCAACTCGTCGAACAGGTCTGCTGCGGCGTCGTACAGTGCCACCTTGTGAGTGGTGACCAGTGCGCCCAGATGGCTGCTGTCGTCGCGGATCTCCACAACTAGATCCCGATAGGTCTGCTGGTCGGCGCCGAGCTCTACATCGTGCCCGCGCAACTCCTCCGTTGGCAGGCCAAGCTCACGGGCCCAGATCGGGAACACCGTGCGGATCGCTGAGCGACCGGTGTCCACACCAACAAAGCCCATCGCGGGCGCGCTCATTGCTCGACCGCCTTCATGAATGCGGTGGCACGAGCACTGATGCCACCGTAGTCGTCCGCCTCGAGAAGCGCGCGGGGCACGAGGTCGCCGCTGGCGCCGAGGCACACCGCGCCGGCTTCGAGCCACGATCGGGCGTTTTCGGTTGTCACTCCCCCGGTCGGCATCAAGGGGATGTCGGAGAGAGGCCCGCCGAGATCG
>CAYRLV010000640.1:0-2126 GCA_964425155.1 uncultured Ornithinicoccus sp.
GCGCGCGGCGGTCGTCCGCCCCGGCCGCACCCAGCCACGGCGCACCGGCGGCCGCCCGCGGACCGGCTGGTAGCCGTCGAACCGCTGCTCGAGGACGCCCTCGCCGCCGGTGAGGTCCGGCAGCTGCCGTTGCAACTCGTGCAGCCGGGCCGCGACCAGGCGCACCTCGAGCCGGGTCAGGTCACCGTCGAGGTCGGTCACCGGGTTCTGCGCGAGCAGTTGGGCTCCCCAGCGGGTGACGACGCGCTGCAGGGCGGCCGCGTCGTCGCTCGGCACCTCGAGCATGACCCTGAGCACCGGCTCGCACACCCGGGTGCGGGCCCGGTCCAGCGCCCGACGCAGCACGATCGGCGTCACCTGCCGATAGTCGTATGACGTGCTGGTCGGCCCGCGCTTGGACGGCGGCCCGTCCGCCACGCTGTAGGCGCACTCGGTCAGGGTCACGACGGCGTCGGTGACCTGCCAGCCGAACCGGCCGTGCTCGAGCGTTCGCCGGACGTGCTTCTCGATCGACGCGCTGAACGCCTCGGCGCTCTTGAACAGGTAGAGCGGCATGTCCCGCGCCGGCGCCGCGGTCTCGAAGCGCAGCCCGGACCCGGGCTCGGCCGGTGCGATCCGCAGCCCGATGGTCGCCTGGTAGGGGTTGGCCTCGGTGTTCAGCCGCAGCACGGCCGAACCGACACCGCGCGGCCGCTCCACGTGCAGCACCGCCGCGTCGGCGAACGCGACCTCGATCCCGTGCTCCTCGGCCAGGGTCGCCCCGAGCACCTCCTGCTGCACCCGGCCGTAGAGCGACACGGTGGGCAGCCCGTCGGTGCCGGTGCGCACGGCGATCAGCGGGTCCTGGTCGGCCAGCTCGGCCAGCGCCGCACGGAGGGCGGGACCCTGCTCGGGACGGACCGCGGTGACCGAGGCCTCCAGCGTCGGCGGGGCGAAGTGGTGGTCCGGGGCCGCCGCCTCGCCGAAGCCGTCGCCCACCCGGACCTCGGTGAGCCCGGTGACCCGGCCGATCTGGCCGCCGCCCACCGACCCGGCACGCCTCCACCGGCCCTGGTCGAACCGCTCGACCCCGGCCACCTTGCCCACCCGCCCGGGCCCGAGCTGCAGCCGGTCGCGCACCCCCACCGAGCCGGAGAACATCCGCAGGTAGGCGGTCTTGTCCCCGGCGGCACCGCGCTCCACCTTGAAGACCCGGCCCGACGCGGCGGTGTGCGTGGCGGGCGTCGCGCTGGGGAGCAGGCTCACGATGCCGGCCATCAGCTCGGGGACACCGGCGCCGGTGAGGGCCGACCCCGCATACACCGGGTGCAGCAGCCCATCCCGCACCTGGCCGGCCAGCCCGCGCCGCAGCCGGGCGGTGGAGCGGGGGCGACCCTCGACGTAGGCCTCCAGCATCGCGTCGTCGTGCTCGGCGAGGGCGGCCGTCTCGCGCTCGCGGAAGCCGTCGTCGTCGGGGTGGTAGGCGGTGTAACCGGCGGCACGCGTCCCCGCGGCGGCCACCTGCCCCATCGGCAGCACGTCCGGCGTCAACCGGCTCCGGATCGCGGCCAGGACCGCGTCGAGGTCGGCGCCGGCGCGGTCGACCTTGTTGACGAACAGCAGGGTGGGGACCCGGAGCCGCTGCAGCGTCCGCATCAGGATGCGGGTCTGCGGCTGCACCCCCTCGACCGCGGACAGCAACAGGACCGCGCCGTCGAGGACCCCGAGCACCCGCTCGACCTCGGCGACGAAGTCGGGGTGCCCAGGGGTGTCGATGACGTTGACGTCGACGCCGTCCCACGGGAACGCCACGACCGCGGCCTTGATCGTGATGCCGCGGCGCCGCTCGAGCGTCAGCGTGTCGGTGCGGGTGGTCCCGCGGTCCACCGAGCCGACGTCGTCGATGACTCCCGCCGTGGCGAGGAGCCGCTCGGTCAGTGTGGTCTTGCCGGCGTCAACATGCGCCAGGATGCCCAGGTTGAGTGACGGGTTGAGTGAGCAGGTGAGCACGCGCCATACCCTTCGAGTGGAGGAAGCAGGTCGAGGTGGTGGTGCGTGCTGCTCGCATCTGCTTCTCCCTCTCGTATGGCGTGCTGCCGATCACCGTAGGAGGTGGTCGCCCGGGGCGGCCACTGGTTTTCGGCGGC
>CAYRLV010000641.1:0-2123 GCA_964425155.1 uncultured Ornithinicoccus sp.
GACCCGGACGACCGCCACCCCGATGTCGCGGCGTGGCTCGCCGACGTCGAGTCGGCCCTCGCCCCGCCGGAGCCCGAGCCTGCACCGGAGCCCATCGAGTCCGCCGCTCACGCGGTCTCGAACCGACCCGGTCTGTGGTGGCGCGTCGCCGCCCTCGCCGCCGCCCTGGTGGTCGGCGTGACCGGAGGAGTGCTCGTCGCCCGGGGCGCCGCGGGCCCGCCGGCCTCCACCGACACGGCCCACATCGCCGTGGAGGGCCCGAGCGAGTTGCAGGTCGGTGAGCCGGCCACCTTCAGCGCGCGCACGCAGGGGGTGCGCTCCTTCGTGTGGGAGCTGCCCACCGGGCGGTTCGTCGCGGACCAGCCCTCGGTCACGCTGACCCCCCGCGGCACCGGCTCCTCGCAGGTGACCCTGCGGGGCCAGGACGGGAATGGGCGAGACCTGCGCGTCGTGCACGAGATCGAGGTCGTCGAGGGCGCCGGAGGCACCGAGGGCACCGACTGACACGTCGAGAAATTCCTTCCGGCGCCGTGCAACCTTTCGGCGACCGGCCCCGACATACGGGGCAGCAACACCACCACAGCACCACCCACACCGAACACGATGAAGGGGACACCCGATGACCACGACCACCCGACGCCTGCTGGGCTCGCTCGCCCTGGTCGCCGCGCTGACCGTGAGCGGCTGCAGCGGGGGCGACGACGCCAGCTTCGAGGACCCGGGGGCGACGGCTCCGCAGCAGTCCGCCACCACGGATTCCGCGCAGGGCCAGCAGCAGCCGTCCGGTGAGCAGACCGCCGACATCGAGCAGACGTCGGCGCAGGCCGCCGGCGTCGACCTCGCCGAACTCGGCGAGCCGGTGGCCACCGCGACCATCCCGGCACGGGTCCAGGGCGACCCCAAGGCCACGATGGACGTCAGGTTCTACGGCCTCGAGCGGCACGGCAAGGCCGTCGTCGGCACCTTCTCCTTCACCGTGAAGACCACCAAGCAGTACACCGGCTCGAGCACCATGGGCACCCGGCTGTACGACTACCTCGGCCAGGCGCGCTGGACCCCCTTCCTGGTGGACACCACCAACCTGACCCGGCACGACGTGCTGGAGGCCAACAGCACCAAGGCGATGACGAGCGACATCACCGTCCACTTCGCCCCGGGCCAGACCTTCTACGCCTTCGCCGCCTTCGCGGCTCCCCAGGACGGCACCAAGACGGTCACCGTGCAGATGGTCGACGGTGCCCCGCCCGCGCAGGGGGTGCAGGTGCCATGAGGCGCCTGGCCACGACGCTGACCACGGCCGCGCTCGTCGTCGCCCTGGCGGGGCCCGCTGCCGCCGACGGGCCGGGCGATGCCATCGACGAGATGCCGAGCTCGGCCTACCCGGACAGCATCACCCAGCTCGACGAGGAGGTCACCACCCTCGACCCCCAGGTCACGCAGCTCGAGCCCCAGGTGACCAAGGTGGAGCGGGAGAGGCAGGAGGGCGACGAGACGGTCATCTCCCTGGTGTCGGACATCCTCTTCGCCTTCGGCAAGTCCAGCGTCGCCGGCGGCGCGACGGGCAAGATCCGCGATCTGGTCTCCGACGTGCCTCGCGGCGCCACCGTGCAGGTGTCGGGACACACCGACTCGATCGGCAGTACCTCCTTCAACCAGAAGTTGTCCCGGCAGCGCGCGGAGGCCGTGGCCAAGGTCATCAAGCAGGCACGACCGGACCTACGGTTGAGCGTGAAGGGTTACGGCGAGAGCCGTCCGGTCGAGCCCAACCGGAAGGGTGGGGAGGACAACCCCGACGGGCGGGCCAAGAACCGCCGCGTCGAGATCCGCTACCACGGCTGACGCCCCCCGCAACCCGCCCGGCGGCCTGCGCCCGATCACGGCGCACGGCCGCCGAGTAGGTTGTGGGGAGATCCCTTCTCACGTTTCCGAGGGTCGGAGCGTCTACCCGGTGATGGACACCAAACCGCCGTTCGAACAGGTCGTCACGCAACACGGGGCCACCGTGCTGCGCGTCTGCCGGGCGGTGCTCGGCCCCCACGCGGACGCCGACGACGCCTGGTCCGAGACCTTCCTCGCCGCGCTGCGTGCCTGGCCGGATCTCCCGCCGGACGCCAACGTGGAGG
>CAYRLV010000642.1:0-2109 GCA_964425155.1 uncultured Ornithinicoccus sp.
GAGGCGGCAGGGGCTCGGGGATCAGGCGGGGGTCCGTTGCGGTGAACGGAGCGGGAGCTGGAGCCAGCCACCGACGTCGTGCCGACCGGCCCGGCGCGCACCCTCGAGCGCCCCGCGGTTGTCCGCGTGGATGGTCCCGAGCAGCACCCGGTCCCGGTCGGGCAGACGGCGAGCGAGCAGGGTGGTGAGGTGCGCGCCGTACCCTCGGCCGCGGAACGCCGGCGCCAGGATGATCTCCTGCACCTCGTAGGCCGGCAGCCCGAGCGAGGAGGTCGTGTCGGTCGTCGCGCCGACCCAGCCGGCCCAGTCGCCGTCGACGAGCACGTCGAACAGCGTTCCGGCCTCGATGCTCTCGGCCAGGTCGTCCGTGTCCTGGAGGCCGGCCTGGTCCCGGTGCTCGGGGTGATCAGCGTCGACGGCGGCGTAGGCGGCCTCGGCGTCCGGCCAGTGGGCAAGATCGGTGGTGGGGGAGAGCGTCAGCTCGGGCGGGACGGCCTGGAAGCCAGCAGGATTCGCGAGCTCAGCGAGAGGCGCGGCGAGGAACCGCTTGTCACGCGCGGTCCCCGCATACGCATCCGTCGGTGCCGCGCTCCACAGCCGCAGGTAGCGCGGCGAGAACGACCCGAACGCCCGTATGGCGGCCGCGCCCACCGCGGGCAGGTCACCCTCCTCGAGGGGCCGGGAGAGGGCGGACGCGTCCACGAACGGCTTGGTCGCGTCGCCGCCCTCGAACCGGATGCTGAGCATCGCTGCCAGCCCGGGGCCGACGGCGACCCACTGGTTCAGCAGCTCCGCGCGGTCATGTCCCGGGGCCAGCTGGGCCCGCCGGGCGGCCAGCTCCAGGTCGGCGGCCAGCCGCAGGTCGAACGCGTGGTCGTCGGCGAGCCGGTCCAGCCGGGCCCGGTCGTCGCACCACGCGCGGGTCCGCGGGTGCTGCGCCGCCAGGGTCATGCGCGCCAGGTCGGCGGCGGCGGGCAGGGCGTCGGTCGGGGTGGGCGAGGCGTCGTCGGTCACGACTGGTGAGGCTACGAGCCGACGTCGGCCCGGGCCACCGGATATCGACCGACATGGTTCACTTCCGGCATGGAGGACGTGACGATCCGACCAGCGGGCCAGCAGGACGCCCTGGCGCTCGCCGCGCTCGCCCTGCAGATGGGACGAGAACTCGGTCACGCCACGGAACCCGGCTTCCTGGACCGGTATGCGGAGGCGTGGGTCCGCGCGCTTGGCCACCGGCCGACGTGGCTGGCTCAGCTGCCGGACGGCCGGCCGGTCGGCGCCCTGGTCACCGCCCGGGTGGACAAGCTGCCCCGGCTCGGACGCGCGACGACCAGCTGGCTGCACGTCTCGTCACTCTTCGTGACCGCCGACCTGCGCGGCGCCGGCCTCGGCGAACGGCTGCTCCGGGAGATGCTCACCTGGGCACGGGAGCACGGCGTCGAACGGGTCCAGCTCAACAGCGTGCTCGAGGCCAGATCGCTCTACACCCGAGTGGGTTTCACCGCACCGGACCGCCGCCTGCTCGAGATCCGGCTCTGACGCGGACGCTCCGTCGTCGCCGTCGAGGAGGGATCTCGGGGCCCGCGACCCGCGGCGGGTGCATAGGATCGGCGGCATGGAGCACGAGGACCCGACCGAGCTCGCCGGCGTCCGGGACGGCTTCGAACGGCTGTGGACGCCCCACCGGATGGTCTACATCGACGGTGAGCGCCCGACCGACGAGGCCGGGGAGGGGTGCCCGTTCTGCACCGCGCCGGAGCGTGAGGACGCGGACGGGCTGATCGTGCACCGCGGGGAGCTGTGCTACGTGGTGATGAACCTGTTCCCCTACAACCCCGGGCACCTGCTCATCTGCCCCTACCGGCACGTCTCGCGCTACGTCGACCTCAGTGCCGAGGAGACCCTCGAGTTCACCGCGCTCACCAAGGACGGCCTAGCCGCCCTGGACGCCTCGTCCGCACCGCACGGCTACAACATCGGTATGAACCAGGGCGCCGTCGCCGGGGCCGGGGTGGCCGCCCACCTGCACCAGCACATCGTGCCGCGCTGGGGCGGCGACTCCAACTTCCTGCCGGTCATCGGGCAGACGAAGGCGTTGCCGATGCTCCT
>CAYRLV010000643.1:0-2109 GCA_964425155.1 uncultured Ornithinicoccus sp.
TGGCCCGCGCATCGGCCGCCGGGGGTCCGGATGACGGACCCGGCGACGTCCACCTGATGGGCAGACCTACCCTTGTCGGGTGAGCATCGACGCATCCCCCGACGTGCTCGCCGGGTTGGACGCCTGGCGGGAGCTGCCGGCTGCGCAGCAGCCCGAGTGGCCGGACCGCGCGGCCCTCGACACCGCGGTCTCGACGCTCGCCAGCTATCCGCCGCTCGTCTTCGCCGGTGAGTGCGACAACCTGCGCGAGCAGCTCGGGCAGGCCGCGCGCGGCGAGGCGTTCGTGCTGCAGGGCGGCGACTGCGCCGAGACGTTCGCCGACGCCACCGCCGACAACATCCGCGACCGGATCAAGACCGTCCTGCAGATGGCGGCCGTGCTCACCTACGGCGCGAGCACCCCGGTCGTCAAGGTCGGCCGGATGGCCGGGCAGTACGCCAAGCCGCGCAGCAGCGCCACCGAGACCCGCGGCGGCGAGACGCTGCCGGCGTTCCGGGGCGACATGGTCAACGGCTTCCCGTTCACGCCCGAGGCGCGCCGCCCCGACCCCGACCGGCTGGTCCGCGCCTACAACGCGAGCTCCGCGACGCTGAACCTGGTGCGCGCGTTCACCCAGGGTGGCTACGCCGACCTGCGCCGCGTGCACGACTGGAACCGCGGGTTCGTCGCCAACCCGGCCAACATCCGCTACGAGCGGCTGGCCGCCGACATCGACAAGGCGATGAAGTTCATGATCGCCTGCGGCGCCGACTTCGACGCGATGCGCACGACGGAGTTCTTCGCCTGTCACGAGGCGCTGCTGCTCGACTACGAGCGGCCGATGACGCGCATCGACTCCCGCACCGGTCGTCCGTATGACGTGTCCGGTCACTTCGTGTGGGTGGGGGAGCGGACGCGTGACGTCGACGGCGCCCACATCGACTTCGTGTCGCGCATCGACAACCCGGTGGGCGTGAAGCTCGGGCCGGGCGCCGACCCGGACGAGGTGCTGCGCATCATCGACCGGCTCGACCCCGACCGCAGCCCGGGTCGGCTGACCTTCATCACCCGGATGGGTGCCGGCCGGGTCCGGGACGCGCTGCCGCCGATCGTCGAGAAGGTCACCGCCTCCGGTGCCACGGTGTTGTGGATCTGCGATCCCATGCACGGCAACACCTTCGAGTCGGCGAGCGGCTACAAGACGCGGCGGTTCGACGACGTGGTCGACGAGGTGCGCGGGTTCTTCGAGGTGCACCAGCAGCTCGGCACCGTGCCCGGCGGCATCCACGTGGAGCTGACCGGCAGCGACGTCACCGAGTGCCTGGGCGGCTCCGGGGCGATCGACGACGCGGATCTGGAGAAACGCTACGAGACGCTGTGCGACCCACGGCTGAACCACCAGCAGAGTCTGGAGCTGGCCTTCCTGGTCGCCGAGATGCTCCAGGCCAGGTGACCGTCACGGTGGAGCAGGGCAGGCCTCCTCACGTCTCGGCGGAACTCGCCGAGCCGAGGGTGCTGCCGCCGGGGCAACGGCGGTCGCCGAGCCTGCGCCCGGTCCACTACGGGCGGGTGCCCCGGATCAACCTGGAGGCCTGGCGGCTGTCCGTCGGCGGCCGCACCGCCTCGGGCGAGGTCACCGCGCTGGACTGGGACGACGTGTGCGCGCTCCCGCGGATCGAGGTGCTCGCCGACCACCACTGCGTGGCGAAGTACTCGACGCAGGACCTGCTGTGGGCCGGCATCGCCGCCCGGGCGATCGTCGACCGGTGCCCGCCGGCCGACGACGTCGAGTTCGTCCAGCTCTGGGCGACCCACGGCTACAGCAGCACGGTCCGGCTCGAGGACCTGCTCTCCGGGCGGGCGGTGTTCGCCACCCACCTGGACGGGGAGCCGCTCACGCCGGAGCACGGCTGGCCGATGCGGGTGGTGATGCCGCACCTCTACGGGTTCAAGGGGCCCAAGTGGGTCGCCGCGATGGACTACCACCGTGAGCCGGTGCGGGGCTTCTGGGAGCAGCGCGGCTATCACGTGACCGGCGACGTCTGGCGCGAGGAGCGCTACGCCCACCAGGAGTAGCAGGAGCAACCCCCGCTTCTCCGTGGGGAATCTTCGTGAGGTTTGGTGCCCTCC
>CAYRLV010000644.1:0-2102 GCA_964425155.1 uncultured Ornithinicoccus sp.
ATCAACAGGTTCGACTCAGCCAAGCCGACCATCAAGGTGATCAGTGCTGCCCGGTCGCCGCCGCGGCTCACGGCGGTGGCCACCATGACCCTGGCGTTCTTCGCCGCTGCCCTGGGCAGGCCCCTTATCGGGCCGTGGGTGGCGCAGAGTGATCCCGACAAGATGGCCGTGCTCGCGTCCGCGGCCCCGATTCCACCGGACACCACGCCGAGCCCGGTCACCCCGGCCAGGACGGTGGCCAGGAGGCCCGCACCTAGAAGGACTCGCAGACTCGTCATGGCCAGACTACGCCCGCATCGGTACACCGGGCCGCGAGGTTGGTGCCGAGGTCAGGTTCCTACGTCGGCGCTCTGGGTCTTGGACGCGCGCCGGTAGGTCGAGGCCTGCCGCGCTAGGTAGCGCCGCTGGCCGGCGGAGAGTGCTGCGCCGGCAGCGAACAGCCTGAGTAGTCCTGGCCAACCCGACGGTGAGCCGGCAAGCAGGCGGTGGACGATGCGCCGCTGGGCCGGGCTGTAACCGAGCTGCTCGAGCATGCGGTGAGTGGCCACCCGTGAGTGTGGCCCGGCTGCCCTTGTCGAGATGGCACGCATGGGGTCCGTGGCGCCTGCGGCTCGGGCACCGTCTAGCCGGGCGACCATCACCTCGAAGGCCGAGACGATGTGCATGCCTCGGAGCTGGTCGCGCAAACCGCACCTGATGAGCCACTCCTCAAAGGTGGTCACGACGCCACCGTCTCCGGGACGAAGTGCACCGGGCTGCCTGCGGCGACTCCCGTCATACCGTGCAAGGCATCTGCCTGGGTGGTGCGCGCTGAGCCATGGTGACTGCGGACGGCGACCCCACGTAGGCGTCGGAAGAGGTGCTCGGGGCTCATCAGTCGAGCGATGTCCTCGTGCGCGGTCAGCCAGAGCATCGCCGCCAGGAGCTCGTCACCGCGCGCGTCCTCCCCGCCGATGTCCTGCTCGGCCGTCGACCCCAAGGCCCGACCGACGGTGTACCCCCGGGTGCAGACGGCTTCTTGCACGGTGAACCACAGGGCATCCCGCTGCGGCGAAGGCCGTTGTAGGCAACTCGTGGCGGCGAGCGCGCTGTGTAGTGCCGCTGCCGCGTACTCGCACTGACTGGTCTGGTTCATCGCTGGCCCCTGTCGCTCGCGCCGCTCCTCCACCTCAAGTCCCAGAGCATGATTGCTGTGATCACGGCGGGGCGGAGATTCGTTAGGCAACCCTGTGGACAACCAGGCCCTTTACGGGCCCCCGCGAAGTGTTGGCGCCGTTCCGTGCGGGTGGCACGACATACAGATCGGCCCCATCCCCGCTCCCGCCATGCCTCGGTGCTCTTGGATCGGCTGGTGACAATCATCGCGGTCACTCCCTGGCATCTCTGGTTATCCACAAGGTGCCGCCACTGCGTTGACGCCCATACCGCACCGGTGGGACGTTCGGGACGTTCTTGCTATTGCGGAAACGTCCCGGAGGTGGGTGCCGTGGGCAACGAACGACTCCGTTCAGCGATGGACCACGTCGGGGTGACCATCGAGGGGCTGGCCCGCGAGGTCGAGGTCGACCCCAAGACGGTCCAGCGGTGGCTCGCGGGCCGCGTCCCTCACGCCCGTCATCGCTGGTCCGTTGCCGAGCGGGTCAACGAGGACGAGGAGTTCCTGTGGCCCGCCGCCCGGCGCCGACCTACCGATGCCGTCGGCAGCATCGCAGAGCTCGTCGGCGCCTACGCCTACCGCAGCGACGTCGAGGCGAGCCGGTGGTGGACGCTGATCACCGGGGCGAAGACCCAGATCGACCTGATGGGATACACGCTGTATTTCCTGCCCGAGCAGCATCCCGACCTGGTCCGCGTCCTATCGAAGAAGTGCGCCGAGGGCTGTTGCATTCGTCTGCTGGTGGCCAGCCCGGAATCCGACACCATGCACCACCGGGAACTCGAGGAACACACGCCGATCACGCTGTCCGCGCGTCTGGAAACCAGCCTGCTTGCCTTCCGGCCCTTGCTGCAGTGCGAGCACGCCGAGCTGCGCTACCAGGACGTGCCGCTCTACAACTCGGTCTTCCGCTTCGATGACCAGATGTTCGTGACCCCGCACCTGT
>CAYRLV010000645.1:0-2099 GCA_964425155.1 uncultured Ornithinicoccus sp.
CGCCGGTCCATCTCGCGCCACTGCGGCAGCAGGCCGGGCACGGTCGTCGCCACCAGGTAGGCCACGCCGAAGACCAGCAACGCGGGAGCGATCCCCGCCACGGCGACGGCGCCGCCTGCGACCACGCCCGCGATGGGCATCCCGGCCCAGGCCACCGCTTCGGTCATCGAGCCGACCCGCCCGAGCAGTCTGCGCGGCACCCGGTCGATGATCACCGCGCCCAGGATCGGGTTGATGAAGCCGGCGCCGAACCCGCCCACCGCGCAGACCGCGAGCAGCGCCCAGAGCGGGGCGCCGAAGGCCAGCACCAGGAAGCGGGGGCAACCGGCGACCGCGAAGGAGACCAGGAAGGTGAGCCGTCGGGGCAACCGTTCGCCGAGCGCCGCGGCGAGCAGCGCACCGATGGTCGCCGTCACCCCGAACACCGAACCCACCAGGCCGATCTCGGCGGCGCCGTAGCCGTGGTCCTGGATCCACACCGGCAGGAGCACCGACATGAACGCCAGGTCGAGCAGGTTGGTGACGAAGATCATCAGGGTGACCGCCAGGATCAGCGGATCGTGCACGAGGAAGTGCCACCCGGACCGCAGCCGCGCCCGGTAGCCCAGGGCGTCGTCCTCCTCGACGTCGCCGACGTGTCGCGCCGGCCCCCATCGGCCGATCAGCAACGCGCACACCGCGAACGACAGGGCGTCGATGACCAGGGCGTTGGCCGGTCCCACGGCGGCGATGACCAGACCGGCGAGGCCGGGGCCGACGATCGTGGCGGTGCGGTCGGTGGTCGACTCCAGGCCGGTGACCCGTTCGACCGGCACGCGCGCCTCCTCGGCCACGTCCGGCACCAGGGTGCCCTTCGCCGCGTCGGCCGGACCGCGCGCCGCACCGGCGAGCGCCACGAGACCGAGCAACGCGGGGAAGCTGAGCGCCCCGAGCACGTGCAGCAGCGGCACGAGGGCGACGACGACGGCGCTGGCGCAGTCGGCGACCACGCTCACCCGACGGGGCCCGACCCGGTCGATGATCGGGCCGCCGAGCGCCTTGGTGAGCACCAGCGGAGTCATCTCGAACGCCACCGCAAGGCCCGTCTTGGTCGCCGACCCGGTCGTGGTCAGCACCAGCCACGGGATGGCGATCGAGCTCAGCCGGGTGCCCGAGATCGAGACCATGTTGGCGCCCAGGAAGGCCCAGAGCGGCCCGCGGTGGGGGCGCTCGGTGTCCTGCGCGGCCCCGGACCACATCGCTACCGTCCCTCTCGCGGGAAGGCCTGCAGCTGGACCGTGACCGAGCGCGCGCCCTCGGGGTAGGGCCCCTCCTCGTCCCGGTAGCGCCCGAGCACCTCGCGGATCTCGGCGAGCATCGCGGTGAGCTGGTCCGCGGTCAGGTGGAAGCCGAAGTCGGACAGGTCAGCCGCCCGCTGCCACTCGAGCGGGAGCGCCGGGATCTCGTCGATGAAGCGGGCCATGTTCTCGGCGTAGATCCGCGCGTTGCCCTGCAGGTAGGCATGGGCCAGATCGGGCTCCGCCTCGAACAGGTCCTGGTTGAAGTACGTGCCCCGGTGCGCCGCCTTCCACCAGCGCTCGCGCTTGGTGCCCTGGCTGTCGTCCTCGACGATCAGCCCGGCGTCGGCCAGCTGGCGCAGGTGGTAGCTCGTGGCGCCGCTGTTGACCCCCAACCGCTCGGCGAGCGCCGTCGCGGTGGCCGGGCCGTGCAGCCGCAGCAGGCCGACGAGGTGGTTGCGCATCGGGTGCGAGAGCGCGCGCAGCACGGTGTGGTCGAGGACGACATCGCGCTCGGGGTCGGGCTGCCACCCGCGCGGAGCCGGCTTGCGTCCGTCGGGTGCCTCGGAGCTGTCCGTCATGGTCGATCAGGTTAATCACAAAGATTCCTTTGCACAAGTCTCTTTGCAAATTTCCCTTGGCAATTCCCCCGCCGCTCCACCTCTTGTGGGCAGTGGTTGTTGGACGTGAGGCGGTTTCCTCGCGCAAATCCAGCAACCATTGCCAACGGGGAGCGCCGCGCCCGGGGGCCTCGAGCGGTGGGGGCGCCCGGGGTCGCGGGGTGCGCAGACCTGCGACCAGCCCGTAGGGGGTGCCGGTCGC
>CAYRLV010000646.1:0-2097 GCA_964425155.1 uncultured Ornithinicoccus sp.
TCGAACGGGTCAATCCGCCCGAACTCGGTCGACCGCGCGGCTTCTCGCACGCCACCGTCGCCCAGGGCCGGGTGGTCTTCCTCGCCGGCCAGACCGCCCTGGATGCCTCCGGGGTCATCGTCGGCGACGGCGTCGTCGAGCAGTTCGAGCGCGCGCTCGGCAACCTGCTGGCTGCGCTGACCGCCGCCGGGGGCAGCGCGGAGGACCTGGCCAGCCTCACGGTCTACGTCGTCGACATGGACGACTACAAGGCCCACTCGTCGGAGATCGGTGCGGTCTGGAAGCGCCTGATCGGCCGCCACTACCCCGCCATGGCCGGGATCGGCGTGGCCCGCCTCTGGGACGTCGAGGCGCTGGTCGAGGTGCAGGGCTTCGCGGTTCTCTCGGACTGACGCGGACCGCCCGCTCAGGAGAGGCGCAGCCGCACCGCATACAGCCGCTCGTAGACCGGCCGGCACTCCTCGGCGACGTCGGCGGCCAACCCCGTGAGCTGCACCTCTCTCGGGGTGTAGGGGGCGAAACCTGTGGACTTCCAGACACTTTCGTACCAATGGGGCGCCCAGACGCCGTCGCTGTCCCGCGGCCCGGCGGGCCAGTGCAGCATCCGGTCGGTGAAGTCGACCCCGATCAGGTCGCAGAGCGCCCGCAAGTAGGGCTCGGGGGCACGCAAGAAGTCCGCCGCGTCGATGACCATCGGCGCGCCGCCCGCCCCGCCGAGTTCCTGGTGCAGCTCGGCCAGCTGCTCGAAGCCGAGATCCCGGGCCACGAACCGCGGCCGGCTCTTCTGGTAGGACGCGATCACCTCGCGGGGGTCGCGGATGAGCAGCACGTTGGTCAGTTGCTGCATCCACCCGTGCTCGATCTGCGGCGTGAGGTGGTGGGCCATGTGCTTCTGGTAGTACACCTCGATGCCGTCCGGCACCGGGCCGGTCAGCTGGTCGGCGACCCGGCGCCAGTCGTGGTCGTAGGTCGCCAGCACGTCCTCGCGCCCGGGGTGGTCGGTGCCGGTCTCCGCGAGCCAGTGGGCGAACAACGGCTCGTCCACGACCATGGCGTCCGGACGGTTCTCCCAGGAGCGCATCAGCGCAGTGGAGATGTTGCGCGGACCGGACCAGACCGCCAGCCTCGCCACCATCAGCGCGCCCCGGCGGCGGCGCGCTGCTCGACGTCCCGCTCGACCAGCTCGCGGTAGAGACCCCGCAGCCGGTCGGTGACCGGGTGCGACCCGTCACCGATGGCGCGGCCGTCGACCTCGCGCACGGGAACCAACCCGGCGAACGTCCCCGTGACGAAGGCCTCGTCGGCGCCGTAGACCTGGGTGGTGCTGAAGTTGCGCTCGAAGGTCGGTATGCCGGCCTCCCGCGCCACCCGGAGCACGTTCGCCCGGGTGATCCCGCCCAGGCAGTAGTCGCCGGTGGAGGTCCACAGCTCGCCGTCGCGGACGATGAAGAAGTGGGTGGAGTTGCAGGTGGCGACGAACCCGTGCGGGTCCAGCATCAGCGCCTCGTCCGCGCCCGCCTTGTAGGCCTGGATGCAGGCGGTGATGTCGCCCAGCTTGCTGTGGCAGTTCAGCCGGGGGTCCAGGATGTCCGGGCCGGGTCGGCGGACGTGGACCGTGAACAGCCGGATCCCCTGGTCCAGCACGGCCGGAAGCGGCTCCTTGTACTCCGGCAGGATGACGATGGTCGCCGGGCCGATCGTGACCCTGGGGTCCTGGTACGGGGTGGCCTTGAGCCCCCGCGTGACCATGAGCCGCACGTGCACACCGTCGGTCATCCCGTTGGCCTCGAGCGTCTCGTGGATGGCGGCGGTCAACTCCTCTCGGGTGAGTCCCACGTCGAGGTCGATCGCGGCCGCACCCTCGTAGAGCCGGTCGAGGTGCTGGTCGAGGAACGCCACCTGCCCGCGGTGCACGCGCAGCCCCTCCCACACGCCGTCGCCGAGGACGAACCCGCCGTCGAGCACCGAGACGGTTGCCTCCGCGCGCCGCTTGAGCTCACCACGGACGTGGACGAGCACCTCCTCGTTGCGCGGGTCCTCCACGTAGTCGTGCGTCCCGTGCACCTGCTCCATGATGTCCTCCTTGTCGCGGCTCCT
>CAYRLV010000647.1:0-2097 GCA_964425155.1 uncultured Ornithinicoccus sp.
CGCCAGACGGTGTGCACGTGGTTGGCGCCGTCCTGGGTGTTGTCGTACTCCACCAGGAAGGTCGGACCGCGCAGGGCGTAGTAGTGCCGACCGCCCAGCTCGGTCGACCCGGACCACGCGAAGGTCACCTCGTCGACCCCTGCCTGCCGGACCGACCGCCACGCCGCCGAGGCGAGCTCCTCCGTGATCCGCCCGAGGTAGCAGCCCAGGAGGTCGTCGAAACGCACCTGTTGGGGCCCGGTCAGGTCGCGCCGGGGCAGGCCGGCGGGCACGACCGACGGATCGGCCACCGGGTCGTTTCGGGTGGCGATGTCGTCCGGGGCGTCGGCCGACACCATGGCGTGCTCGCGTTGGCCCTCCGAGAGATCGGCCAGCAGGTCCCGGGCCAGGCGCTCCTCGCGACGGAGGACCTGCCAGCCCTGCCGGGGTCCTCGGCGGACGACGGCCGGGTTGGCGCCGAGGAACAGGGGAGCGGCGGACACGGCGTCGCCCACGACGGTGACGTGCACGGCGAGGTGGTGACCGCCCAGGTGCCACGCCCAGACCTCGTCGGCCGGGTCGCCGAGCAGCCGGACCCAGTAGTGCAGCGGATGCCGCCGTTGCCAACCGGCCCGACCAGCCTCGCGCTCGAGTTCGCGCAGCACCCCGTCGAGTTCCATCACCTCGCGGGCACTGCGGGCGCCCGGGGCACTCAGGGCGGCGTCGAGCAGCTCGCCGACCAGGTCCCGACCGGGCTGCGTGAGGTCGAGCAGCGCGACGCCGGGGCGCGGACCGGGCAGGTAGGTCCACTCGCGGCGGTCGGGTGTGTCCAGCGGGGCGAGAGCGGCCCGACGCGCGTCGGCGTCGAGCGTGTCACGCCATCGCGCTGCGGCTACCCGCATCCGGGTGGCGAGCGCCTCGCTCACGACGCGGCCCTCGTGCTCGACACCTCGGTGCCCCCGGGACGGGGCAGGATCATCACCACGACCGGGGCCGCCTCGGCGGGCAGCCAGTCGGGCCGGAACCGGCCGATCTCCCGCCAGCCGTGCCGTCGGTAGAGCTCGATCGGACCGGCCCGCTCGGCGACCACGTCGAGCACCGGTGCGCCGCCGTGGGCCAGCGCGTGGTCGGTCGCGGTGGTGAGCAGAGCGGAGCCCACGCCGCGCCGAGCGAGAGCGGAGTCCACATACAGGACACCGACGCATCGCAGGCTGGACACCGGGAGGCGCTGCGCGCGGGACCACAGGCGACCGAGCTCGTCGTCCTCGGCGGCGTGCAGGGCGACGTGACCGGCGACCCGCTCGTCGAGTTCGGCGACCCAGGCGGCGAGTTCGGACCGACGCCGGATGAAGCGGTCGGTCGGGTACGGAAGCGGCCACTGCAGCGGGTAGTGGCTCACCGGCTGCTGGCGCTCGAGGATCTCCGCGAGGACCGGGAGGTCGTCGTCCCGACGTGGGCGGATCCGCAGGTGCTCGGTCACCTTGTCGACCCTAGCGGCGTCCCACAGTGAGAGATCGCCAGCCGTTCTCGCCGCACGGCTGGGAGACCACCGGGCGAGGGTCGCCTAGGCTTCCGCCATGGTCGAGGCACTCCAGCACGCGGGCCCGGAGCGGGTGCTGCGCATCCGCGGGGGCGCGCCCCTGCGGGGCACGGTCCGGATCAGCGGGGCCAAGAACGCGGCGCTCAAGGCGCTGGCGGCCTCGCTGCTCACCGAGGAGGAGGTCACCCTCGTCGGCGCGCCGATGATCGCCGACGTGCTGTCGATGGCCGACCTGCTGCGGGCGCTCGGAGCGGAGGTCGAGATCGACCCGCTGCACGAGCGCGTCCGGGTGCGTGCCGAGCAGATCACCCGCACCGACGCCCCGCCGCACCTGTTCAAGGCCACCCGCGCGTCCGTCGTGGTGGCCGGTCCGATGCTGGCGCGGGTGGGCGAGATCTCGTTCGCCCTGCCCGGAGGGGACCAGATCGGCAGGCGCCCGATCGATATGCACCTGAACGGATTCCGCCGACTGGGCGCCGAGATCCAGCGCACCGAGAACGGGGTCCACGCCAAGTCTTTGGCGCTGCAGGGCGCCCGCATCTACATGGACTACCCCAGCCACACCGGCACCGAGACGC
>CAYRLV010000648.1:0-2097 GCA_964425155.1 uncultured Ornithinicoccus sp.
TTCTCGTGAAGCGGCCGGGGAGGGCGGGGGCGCTGGTCGCTGCGGCGAGGGCGAGCAGGGTGATGCAGCCGAACGCTGTGGCGAAGCCGTCGTGCCCGGTTCCCTGCGCCTGGAGGAGGTTGGCGGCGAGCGCGATTCCGGTGACGCCGCCGAGCTGGTTGAGCACCATGATCGCGCTCGACGCGCGGGCGGCTGCTCCGGGGGGTACTGCTTCGTACAGGGAGCCCATCGTCGGGGCGATGGTCAGTCCGAGTCCGAGGCCGCTGAGGCCGGTTGCGGCGGCGAGCGCGAGGACAGGAGTCTCGGCGGGGGCCAGCGCGTAGGCTGCGAGTCCCGCGGCGGTCAGGGTCATGCCGATCGGTGAGGTGGCGCGCGGGCTGAGGTGTGCGCCGATCTTGCCGGCGAGTACGGTGCCGATTGCGGCGAGTACTCCCTGGGGCACCAGCAGCAGGCCGGCCGTCCAGGCGGTCTGGCCGCGGCCGGCCTGGAAGTAGAGCGGGGTGAGGAACAGCAGCGCGTTGACGGTGGCGCCGACGAGGAACATGACGACGACGGCTACGGCGAACCCGCGATGCCCGAACAGGTCCATGCCGATGAGCGGCGCCTCTGATCGGGCGGCGTGCAGGACATAGGCCGCGATCAGGGCGACGCCGATCGCCAGCGGAGCCCACACCGTCGGCTGCGCGAACGCGGTTCCGTGGGCGACGGTGGTGAGGGCGTAGACGACGGCGGCGAAGCCCGGTGACAGCAGGCACAGGCCGAGCACGTCGAGCCGGCCGGTCGCGCCGCCTGGCTCGACGCCTGGCTCGTCTCGGGGGACGAAGACCGAAGCGAGGATCAGGGCGACGAGCCCGATCGGCACGTTGACGAAGAACATCCAGCGCCAGCTCGCGGTGTCGAGCAGGAGGCCGCCGAGGATCGGCCCGAGCACCGGGCCGAGCGTCAACGGGATCGCGATCAGCCCCATCGCCTTGCTGACGCGCTCGGGGCCGGCGGCCCTGGCGAGCAGGGTCTGCACGACGGGCACGATCATGCCGCCACCGATGCCCTGGACGATGCGGAACGCGATCAGGGCGTGCGCCGACCATGCGAGTCCGGCCAGCAGCGAGCCGGCGACGAAGAGCGTCACGGCGAGCATCCAGATACGGCGCCCGCCAAAGCGGTCGATCGCCCAACCCGCGAGCGGCACGGCCACCGAGACCGCCAGCAGGTACCCGCCCGTCACCCACTGGATCGTCGGCAAGGTGACGCCGAAGACGGCAGTCAGGTGCTCGACACCCACGTTGACGATGGTCTCGTCCAGCATCGCCATGAGCATCGCCAGCAGCAGGACCGCTGCGACGACAACGAACCTACGGTCGAGTCTGTTAGATGCGAATGCAGGTGCGCTCATCGTGACACGTCGCAGATGACGGCGCCGATATAGATGCATATGCAGACACTACCCCGTGCACACGAGATTCGCCGACCCGATATCTCCTGCATGTGCAGGGATCACAGGTAGACTGGGCGGCATGTCCAGCCAGGCGAGCCAGGTCGTGCCCGACACCGCACGCGCCGCATCGCAGCTCAGCCTCTGGTCTCGGCTGGACGCGCTGACCGGAAGGATCAACCAGCGCCTGGATCAGATCGTCTCCGGCGAGTTCGGCCTCTCCCTCTCGGAGTTCTTCACCCTGCGTGCCCTCCTCCCCGAAGGACAGCGCGGTGCGCGCGTGCATGACGTGGCCCACTCGGTCGGCATCAACGCGTCCACGATGAGCCGGATCGCATCCCGGCTCCAGGGTCGCGGACTCATCCAGCGCGTCACCTGCGACTTCGACAAGCGCGGCGTCTACTGCGCGATCACGACGGACGGCCAACAACTCGCGAGGGACATCGAGACCACGCTCGAGCCCGAGCTCGCGAGCCTGTTGGACGAGGCGGCGCTCGACATCGACGCCGCCGTCATCGTCAGCAGACTCCGGTACGCGCCGCGCTGAGCTGCGTTTGGAGCCGTCCTGGAGAACTCATGAGTTCGGTCGGCTCGCCGCCCAACTCAAGGACGCCGGGTCAGCCGACGATCTCTGCGGCCTCCAGCCACTCCAGCTCGAGGCCCTC
>CAYRLV010000649.1:0-2095 GCA_964425155.1 uncultured Ornithinicoccus sp.
TCGTCGACGACGACGGCGAGGTGGTAGGTGGGGAACCCGTCGGCCTTGAGGATCACCTGGTCGTCCGGCCGGGGCGCGCTGGACCGGCCCATGACCAGGTCGTCCCAGGTGAGGTCGACATCGTCGGGCACGAGCATCCGCACGACGGGAGTCTCGCTGAACCCGGGCAGCTGCGCGCGCTCCTCCCGGGACTTGCCCAGGCACATCCGGTCGTAGCCGGTCGGCTGCTTGGTCTTCTGCTGCCGCTCGCGCATCTGCGCGAGCCGCTCGGCCGAGCACCAGCAGTGGTAGGCCTTGCCCTCGGACAGCAACCGGTCGACATACGGCTGGTAGGTCTCCAGCCGCTCGGACTGGCGGTAAGGGGCACAGGGGCCGCCCTTGTCCGGGCCCTCGTCCCAGTCGAGCCCGAGCCAGTGCAGCGTGTCGTAGACCTGCTCCTCGGCGCCCTCGACGAGCCGCTTGCGGTCGGTGTCCTCGATGCGCAGCACGAACCGGCCGCCCTGCTGGCGCGCGAAGGCGAGGTCGAACATGGACATGTAGGCGGTGCCGACGTGCGGGTCGCCGGTCGGTGACGGAGCGACCCGCAGGCGCGGGCCGGCCGGGAGCTCGGAGGTGCTGGTGGAAGTCATGGTGCGCACAGCCTAATGAACCGGTGGCGGCACCCTGCGCGGGCTCAGGACATGAGGGCGAGGGTGACCGACTCCTGCAGCCAGGTGAGGAAGTCGTAGTAGGCGGCGAGCGCGACGACCGGGTCGTCGGTGTCGGCGTCACCGGCCGTGACCACGTGCTCGTGCAGCGCCTCGGCGTCCTCGTCGGTGCGCAGCCCGAGCCGCTCGCCGAGGACCAGCCGGACGTCGGTCAGCGCCATGGCCAGGGCCTGCGCCTGGGCCGCGTCGAGGGTCACCTTCGGCGGGTGGGCCGCGGCGAGCGCGTCGATGGCGGTCTGCAACGTGCCGGCCTTGCGCCCGCGCAGCCCGTGCTCGGTCAGCCGCCGGAATTCGGCCGCGATCTCCTCGTCGTCGCGGTGCGCGCTCGGGACGATCCGATCGAGGGCGGGGTCGCGGGGCCGGTCCAGGCCGGAGGCGTCGTCGGGCGTCGGCCCGAGGCTGGCGACCAGGTCGTCGAACGGGTCACCGGTGGACGCCGGCCCCTGCGGGGCGATCAGGTCGCGGGTCTGGGCGAGCAGGCCGGTCACGACCTGCAGCTCCGCCTCGTCGAGCTTGGCGACGAAGCGGTCGCCCTTGCGGGTGAAGGCGCGGGCCACGTCACTCGTCCTTGCCGAAGGTGGCCCACAGGCCGTAGCCCTGCAGCGCCTCGGTGTCGCGTTCCATCTCCTCGCGGGTGCCGTGGGACACGACGGCCTTGCCCTTCTGGTGCACGTCGAGCATCAGCCGCTCCGCCTTGGCCCGCGGGTAGCCGAAGTAGCTCTCGAACACCCAGGTGACGTAGGACATCAGGTTCACCGGGTCGTTCCAGACCAGCGTGATCCACGGGGTGTCCGGCCGGACGTCGGGCGCGACGTCGGCCTCCCGCTGCTCGACCGGGGCGATGGACACGCCCTTCAGGGTAGTTGCTCGACGTCGCTGCCCTCGACGACGGAGGTGCCCCCGCTCGCCCCCCTTGGCCGCCGCTCAAGAGTTGCTGGCGATCCGGGATGTCGAGCGCACGCTTTCCCAGCAACTCCGGCGGGGCTTGGGGCGGGCGGGCGAACCGGTAGGCTGCGCTGCCGTGACGGCGACCGACCAGGCGACGGGTTCCGCGGGCGGCAGCACCCGGCATACCAGCACGGCGCTGCTGACCGACCACTACGAGCTGACCATGCTCGAGGCCGCGCTGCGCAGCGGTGCGGCACACCGGCGGAGCGTCTTCGAGGTCTTCGCACGCCGGCTGCCGGAGGGCCGTCGCTACGGCGTCGTGGCCGGCACCGGGCGGTTGGTCGAGGCGCTGCGGGACTTCCGGTTCGGCGAAGCCGAGCTCGAACGGCTGCGAGACGCCGACGTCGTCAACGCGGAGACCCTGGACTACCTGGCCGACTACCGGTTCTCCGGCGACGTGTGGGGCTACGCCGAGGGCGAGTGCTACTTCCCCGGGTCGC
>CAYRLV010000650.1:0-2095 GCA_964425155.1 uncultured Ornithinicoccus sp.
GACTGCCACCTCGACGACCTGCTCACCGTCCTGGACGCCGACACCGAGCCGGCCGACTACCCCCACGCCGACCGGGTGGAGCAGGGGGTCCTCTTCTACTCCGATGCCGCGATCCGGGGCGCGGCGGCCGACGATCAGGCACGGGAGAGGCTCGAGGACGAACTGACCCGGGCGATGGCCGACGGCCCGGGCATCGTGGTGTTCGAGCGGGCCTTTGCGCCAGAGGTCGTGGACCGCGCGACGTCGACCTTCCAGCAGCTCATTGCCGAGCAGCACGCCGCCGGAGGAGCCGCGGGCGACCACTTCGCCAAGCCCGGGGCGAACGACCGGGTGTGGAACGCGCTGGAGAAGCTGGCGGTGCGAGACCCGGAGACCTTCGTCGACTACTACGCGGCCGAGGTCATCGACCTCGCCGCCCGGGCCTGGCTCGGCGCCGGATACCAAGTGACGTCGACGATCAACGTGGTGAACCCGGGCGGTGCCGGGCAGACGGTCCATCGCGACTACCACCTGGGGTTCCAGTCGCCCGAGCTCTCGGCGACCTACCCCGCACACGTGCACGCCCTGTCCCCCGTGCTGACCCTGCAGGGTGCGGTCGCACACTGCGACATGCCGGTCGAGTCCGGGCCGACGCTCTATCTGCCGCACTCGCAGAAGTATTCGCACGGCTACCTGGCCTATTGGCTGCCGGAGTTCCAGGACTACTTCGTGCAGCACCACATCCAGCTGCCGCTGGCCAAGGGCGACGCGGTGTTCTTCAACCCGGCGTTGTTCCACGCCGCCGGCGCCAACCACTCGTCCGACATCTACCGGATGGCCAACCTGCTGCAGATCTCCTCCCCCTTCGGACGAGCGATGGAGTCGGTCGACCGGGCGCGGGTGGTGGAGGCCATCTATCCGACGCTGTTGGCACGCCAGGCTGCCGGTGCGCAACGCGGTCACCTCTCCAACGTGATCGCCTCGAGCGCGGAGGGTTACGCGTTCCCCACCAACCTGGACCGCGACCAGCCGGTGGACGGTATGTCACCGCGCACCCAGGCGGAAATCGTCCAGGACGCGCTCAGCTCGGCTGCTCCTCCCGACGAGCTCGGGCGCCACCTGGCCCAGCACGCGGCCCGCCGAGCCAGCCACTGACCGCCGTGGAGGGGGCGCCCCTGCGAATCGGCATCCTCGGCGCCGCACGGATCGCCGAGCTGGCGATCGTGCAGCCGGCCGCAGCGACCGGCCATCGTCTGTATGCCGTGGCGGCGCGCGACGAGCGCCGGGCCCGCGACTTCGCGTCGCGGCACGGGGTCGAGCGGGTCCACGCCTCATACGCCGACCTGCTTGCCGATCCGGAGGTCGAGGCCGTCTACAACCCGTTGGCCAACGGCCTGCACGGGCCATGGAACCGGCGGGCGCTGGAGGCCGGCAAGCACGTGCTCACCGAGAAGCCGTCCGCCGCGAACGCCGCAGAGGCCCAGCAGACTCGCGACACCGTGCGTCGCACCGATCGGGTCTTCATGGAGGCGTTCCACTACCCCTACCACCCGCTCTTCGGTCGGGTCTGCGAGCTGCTCGACGTCGAGGCGGTCGGCCAGATCACCCGGATGGAGGCGGTGCTGCGGATGACACCTCCCGAGGACGCCGACCCGCGCTGGCAGCTCGACCTGGCGGGTGGATCGACGATGGACCTGGGTTGCTACAGCCTGTCCTGCCTGGAGCTTCTCGGCCGCCGGTATGCCGGCGGGCCGCCCCACGTGACCTCGGCACGAGCCGAGCAACGGGCCGGACACGACGGCGTGGACGAACGCCTCTTCGCGGAGCTCGAGTTCCCCGCCGGTATCGAGGGGCTCGCCGGTAGCGACATGGCAGCCGACGACTGGAGCTTCCACCTCACCGTGACCGGCACCGGTGGCGAGATCCACGTCCCGTTCTTCCCCAGACCGCACGAGGACGACTCGCTCGTCCTCCGGCGCGGCGATGACGAGCGGGTCGAACACCTCGGCAACAGGTCCAGCTACACCTACCAGCTCGAGGCGTTCGCCGCCGCCGTCCGCGATGGCGCTCCGGTGGTCACCGACGCCGACTTCTCGGTGCGCGTGATGGAGCTGGT
>CAYRLV010000651.1:0-2094 GCA_964425155.1 uncultured Ornithinicoccus sp.
GGTCGTTGGGGAAGACGTCCCTCGCACACAGGAGGTCCGGATGTCTGTCGCGATGTCGCGTGTCACGACCCGCGGGGTGGTGTTCATTCACTCGACCCCCACTGCGCTGTGCCCGCACGTCGCCTGGGCGATCGAGGGCGTGCTCGACGGACGGATCCACCTCGACTGGACACCGCAGCCGCTCGCACCCGGATTGCTGCGCACCGAGTTCTCCTGGACGGGCGAACCCGGCACCGGTGCCCACCTGGCCAGCGCCCTGCGAGGGTGGGACCACCTGCGCTACGAGATCACCGAGGACCCCAGCCCGGGCTGCGACGGTTCCCGCTGGTCGCACACGCCGTCGCTCGGCATCCACCACACCTGGACCTCCGCGAACGGCGACGCCGTGGTGGGGGAGGACCGCCTGCGGCACGCGGTCGCGTCCAGCCAGGGCGACGCCGACCTGCTGAAGGACGAGATCGACCGGCTGCTCGGCCGGGCCTGGGACGCCGAACTGGAGCCGTTCCGGTATGCGGGGGAGGGCGCCCCGGTGCGCTGGCTCCACAAGGTGGGCTGAGCGCCGGGGAACCGCGACCGGGACCGAGCACGAGTGGCACATTTTGCGACGAGTCGCACAGATGTGCCTGTGCGACTCGTCGCGAACTGTGCCACTCGTCGGTAGTGCCAGCGGGGTGTCAGCGGTCGCGTGCGGCGCGGATGCCCAAGGACACGCCGGCCGCGACGCTGGCCACGAGCAGCAGGACGTTGGCCAGCCCCACGAGGAGCCAGACGACGATGACCGCCGGCGCCGCGACGTGCTCGGCGTCGGAGATCGCGATGAGCAGGGCGACCGCGATGATCTCGAGGATCGCGCCCGCGAGGAACAGACTGGGGATCGTGGCCGCCCGGACGCGCCCCGGCGGCGGGGCCTTGCGCAACTGCGTGGTGCCGGGGACGTAGCGGCAGTAGGGGCACTTGATGATCTTCGACGGATCGGGGTTTCCGCACTTGGGGCAGGGGATCGGCCCGTCCTGCGGCGCGCTCACCTCGACGCTCTGGTCCTCCATACCTGCGAATGTAACTCGTGGCGCCTTCGACCCGTGGTGCCCGGTCTGCTGCGGACTCCTGGGCGGGCCCGGCCGACTGGCTCGCCAGGATCGCCACTACCCGGCCGGTCAGGCGCCGTCGTAGGCGGCCCGGAGCGCGCCGACGTCGATCTTGCCCATCGTCAGCATCGCCTGGCAGACGCGCTGGTTCGCCGCCGTCGAGTAGTCGCCCGACCACTCCTCCAGCTCGCGGGGGACCACCTGCCACGAGACGCCGAACCTGTCCTTGCACCAGCCGCACGGACCGGGTTCGCCACCCCCAGCGGTGAGGACCTCCCAGTACCGGTCGACCTCCTCCTGGCCGTCGACCCGGAGGTAGAAGGAGAACGCCTCGTCGAGCTGGAACTCTGCTCCCGCGTTGAGCCCGATCACCCGGTGGCCGGCGAGGGTGAACTCCACGACCTCGGCGACCGAGCTGTCCGGCTCGGTGCGCGCGGTGTACACCCTGGTGACGGCGGAGTCCGGGATGTGTTCCGCGTAGAAGTTGGCCGCCTCGACGGCCCGGTTGTTCCCGAACCACAGATGCGTGCATACGGCTACGGACGCCATGACAGCTCCTCGTGTCCGAAGACCCGCTGGACGGGTCACTCACCCGGGCCGACCACGGGCGTGGCGCGAACTCATCGGTGCTCTCGCCACAGTTCCCGGGAGGTGGACGGGGCCAGCCGCGTCAGACAGGCCAGACGCGCCATACGGGCCAGACAGGTCAGACGCTGCAGATGGTCAGCGCGACGTTGTGCCCGCCGAAGCCGAAGGAGTTGTTGAGCGCCGCGATGTCGCCGTCCGGCAGGGGCCGGGTGCCACCGGTCACGACGTCCAGCGGGATCTCGGGGTCCTGGTGCTCCAGGTTGATGGTCGGCGGGATGACGCGGTGGTGGACCGACAGCAGGGTGACCACGGTCTCGAGCGCCCCTGCGGCGCCGAGCAGGTGCCCGGTCATCGACTTCGTCGCGGTCACCGGGATCTCGTCCGCGTGGTCGCCGAACGCCCGCTTGATCGCGTTGTACTC
>CAYRLV010000652.1:0-2091 GCA_964425155.1 uncultured Ornithinicoccus sp.
GCCACACCGTCGAGTCGCCCGTCGTGCTGGCGCCGATGGCCGGCATCACCAACCGGGCGTTCCGGCGGCTGTGCCGACAGTCCGGTGACGTCGGGTCGGCGGCCGGCGGCGCGAGTGGTGCCACGTCCCTCTACGTCAGCGAGATGGTGACCTCCCGGGCGCTGGTCGAGCGCACGCCGATCTCGATGCAGCTGATCGAGCACGACCCCGACGAGAGCCCGCGCTCGGTCCAGCTCTACGGCGTCGACCCGGCCACGGTGGGACTGGCGGTGCGGATGCTGGTCACCGAGGACCGCGCCGACCACGTCGACCTCAACTTCGGCTGTCCGGTGCCCAAGGTCACCCGCAAGGGCGGGGGAGCGGCGCTGCCGTGGAAGACCGAGCTGTTCCGGTCGATCGTCGCCAGTGCAGTGAAGGAGGCCACGCCGTATGACGTGCCGGTCACCGTCAAGATGCGCAAGGGCATCGACGACGACCACCTGACCTTCCTCGAGGCGGGGCGGATCGCCGAGGGCGAGGGGGCCGCGGCCGTCGCGCTGCACGCGCGCACCGCGTCCCAGGCCTATTCCGGCACGGCGGACTGGCCGGCCATCCGGGCGCTCAAGAACGTCGTCACCTCGGTGCCGGTGCTCGGCAACGGCGACATCTGGTCGGCGGAGGACGCGGTCGCGATGGTGCGCGAGACCGGGTGCGACGGGGTCGTGGTCGGTCGGGGTTGCCTGGGCCGGCCGTGGCTGTTCACCGACCTCGCGGCGGCTTTCGCGGGCAGCGACGCGCGGGTCACGCCGCGGCTGGGGGAAGTCGCCGCGACCCTGCGTCGGCACGCGGTCTACCTCGCCGAGTGGCACGGCAGCGAGCACAAGGCGTGCCGCGACATCCGCAAGCACATCGCGTGGTACCTCAAGGGATTCCCCGCCGGCTCGACCGTGCGCCACCAGCTCGCGCTGGTCGACTCGCTGGCCGCGCTCGACGACCTGCTCGCCACCCTCGACCCCGACGAGCCGTGGCCCGGGGAGGCAGCTGAGGGGCAGCGGGGCCGCGCCGGCTCGTCGCGGCACGTGGTGCTGCCGGAGGGGTGGCTGGACTCCCGGGAGCTGAACGCGCCGCAGGCCGAGCAGGTCGCCCAGGCGGAGTTGTCCGTCTCCGGCGGTTGACGCCGCGGGTCACCTGTTGAGCCGCAGGGAGTCGGCGACGAACGCCGTCCCGTCGCAGTGCCACCTCGCCGACACGGGCTTGCCGTCCCACAGGGCGGCCCGCAGCACCGCCGGGTCGACTCCCGTCGTGTCCTGCGTGATCCGCAACCGCACGACCACGCTGCGGTAGCGGTCGAGGGAGAGGCCTTCGCCGGTCGTCGCGACGACCGCGACCGTGTAGGGCGGCCGCATCCTGAGGTCGTCGTCAGGCGGCATCGGGCTGATGTCGTTCATCGACCCTGTCATGACCGCTGGCGCGTTCCCGTGGCACTGGACGGGCCGTGTCAGGTCTCGGAGCGCGGCCGGCAGTCCCTTCCTCATCTCAGGCAGGGTCCGGTTCAACCACACGGTGCCCTCGGCGAACACGGCTGTGTCCACCGGCACACCGGGCAGCGCGAACGGCCTGATCTGCCTCGCCGGGGAGTCGTCACCGCAGGCCGGCATGGTGGCGCGGCCCAGCCGGTCGACCACCCTGGGGGTCCGAGTCAGGTCGCCCCAGCCGTAGTACGTGCGGCCGTCGAGCTTGAGCATCGCGGCACAGGAAGCGGCCCCGCCGTCGCCATCGCCGGTGCCACCACCACTCGTGGGATGTGTCGCCCACCAGGTGCCTCCGGCTCCGGCCAGCACCAGGACGGCGGCGGCCGCCGCCAGCCAGCGGTGCGCGCGACGCCGTGGGGCCGACCCGGTGGCGCCCGTGGCGGCCTCGGGGGAGAGCCTGGCGTCGAGGCCCCGGAAGGTCGGCGCCTCGTCGGCCGCCTCCCGCAGCCGCTGGCGCAAGCGGGTCTCGAAGTCCTCGTCCACGGCGTTCACGGCCTCGTCCCTTCGTCGGTGCGGCCCGGGCCTGCGGCCTCGTCGTCGAGCCGGGCCCGCAGCTTGGGCAGCGCGCGGTGGACGAGCG
>CAYRLV010000653.1:0-2081 GCA_964425155.1 uncultured Ornithinicoccus sp.
CCGCGATGTTCCCGGCGCACGTGCGCTACGCCGGGATGGCCATCAGCTACAACGTGGCGACGGCCGCGTTCGGTGGGACCGCGGCCTTCGTCAACGACGCGTTGGTCGGTGCGACCGACAACGACCTGATGCCGGCGTTCTACATGATGGCGGCGATGATCATCGGCATGATCGCCCTGGTCGGCATCCCGGAGACCGCTGGCGTGTCCATCCGGGGCCGTCAGATCCCCGGTCTGGCCGAGGAGGACCACCCCGGCATCCACAACCTGTCCACCTGATAGCGAGGCGCCGTGCCGCCGATCGAAACCGGGGGCACGGCGCCTTCGCTGGGGTCGCGGACTCAGCCGACGACCGCCTTGACCGCGTCGGCCCAGATGCCGGCGGCCTCGTCGATCTCCTCGGAGGTGAGCACCAGGGCCGGGATGAACCGGACCACCTGGCTCCACGGGCCACAGGTGAGCAGCAGCAGGCCGCGTCGGGCCGCCTCCTGCTGGACGGCGGCTGCCGTCTTGCCGTCCGGGTTGCCCTCGGCGTCGCGGAACTCGTTGCCGATCAACAGTCCCAGCCCGCGCACGTCGGTGATCTGCGGGTGGTCGGCCGCGACCTTGGCCAGCGCGTCCTTGAGCTCGGCGCCGCGAGCGGCGGAGTTCTCGACGAGCTTCTCCTCCTTGATGACGTCCAGGGTCGCGAGGGCAGCGGCGCACGCGACGGCATTGGCGCCATACGTGCCGCCCTGCGATCCGGGCCAGGCCTTCTCCATCAGTTCGGCGGAGGCGGCCATCGCGGACAGCGGGAAACCCGAGGCGAGGCCCTTCGCGGTGACGAGCACGTCGGGCTTGACGTCGAAGTGCTCCCCGCCCCAGAACTTGCCGGTGCGCCCGTAGCCGGTCTGCACCTCGTCGATGACCAGCAGGATGCCGTGCTTGTCGGCGCGCTCCCGCAGGCCGGCGAAGAACCGCGCGTTGCCGGGCACGTAGCCGCCCTCGCCGAGGACCGGCTCCACGATGAACGCCGCGGTGTCGTTCGGCGCGCTCAGGGTCTGCAGCACGTAGTCGAGCTGCTTGAGGGCGAAGTCGGTCGCCTCCTCCTCCGGCCAGCCGAAGTGCCCGGGGTCGGGGAACGGCGAGACGTACACGCCGGCCATGAGCGGCGCGAAGCCGGACCGGAACTTGGTGCCCGAGGAGGTGAGCGACGCCGCCGCGACGGTGCGCCCGTGGAAGCCGCCGTGGAAGGCGATGATGTTGGGCCGGCCGGTGGCCTGCCGGGTCAGCCGCAGCGCCGACTCGATCGCCTCGGAGCCGGAGTTGGTGAAGAAGGTCCGGTCCAGACCCGCGGGCAGCACCTCGCCCATCCGCTCGGCGAGCGTGAGCAGCGGCCGGTGCATGACCGTGGTGTACTGCCCGTGGATGAGGTTGCCGACCTGCCGCTGCGCGGCCTCGACGACCTTGGGGTGGCAGTGCCCCGTGCTGGTGACGCCGATGCCGGCGGTGAAGTCGAGATAGCGCCGACCGTCCTCGTCATACAGGCACACGCCCTCGCCACGCGCGGCGACGACCCCTGTTGCCTGCTTCAAGATCTGCGAGAGCTCAGCCACCTGTCCTCCTCTGGTAGATTGTCGACAATCAGCGTACGGACCGCGAGGCGGCAAAGTCAACGCGGCGGTATGCGGTGCCTCGCCGTAGGCTGGAGACGCACCGGCCGCCCTGGGCGGCCGAGAATCGTTGACCAGCAAGACGAAGCCGAACACGACCAGCGTGACCGAAGGAGGCGAGATGGCCAGCACCGGGACCCCGGGCACCACGAACGCACAGGAGGCCGTCGTCCAGGCGGTGCCCCAGCAGCTGTTCATCGACGGGGCGTGGGTGGACGCCGAGGGCGGAGCCACCTTCGACGTGCTCGACCCGTCGAACGGCGAGGTCCTCTGCTCGGTCGCCGACGCCACGCCGGCCGACGGCGTGAAGGCGCTCGACGCTGCGGTCGCGGCCCAGGCGTCCTTCGCCGCGACGACGCCCCGCGAGCGCGCCGACATGCTCACCCGGGCCTTCGAGCTGCTGCACGAGCGGATCGACGACCTGGCCCGG
>CAYRLV010000654.1:0-2070 GCA_964425155.1 uncultured Ornithinicoccus sp.
GAGGGGCCGAAACCTCACGAAGATTCCCCCGGGTCACCAGCGGGAGACGGCCACGGCCATGAGGTCGCCGAACAGCTCGTCGGCGTCGACGTCGAGCCCGCGGGAGGCGAACCACGCGCACACGTTGCGGCAGTCGCGGTGCAGGAAGTCCTGTCCCGTCGGGTTGCCGATGATGTCGACGATCTGCGGCCAGTCGATGATCACCAGCCGCTCGTCGTGCAACAACAGGTTGTATGGCGAGAGGTCACCGTGCGTCCAGCCGTGCAGCGCCAGGGTGGTCATCGCGTCGCGCAGCTGCTCGAACAGGTCGGCGAGCAGGTCGGGTTCCGGTCGAGCCCGCGCCAACCGGGGTGCGGCGACCTCGCCGCTCCCGACGAACTCCATCAGCAGCTCGGAGTCGTCGAGCTGGACCGGGTAGGGCACCGGCAGGTCCAACGCCCACAGCCGGGCGAGCGCATCGAACTCGGCGATCGCCCACTGCGCCGAGATCAGGGCGCGGCCGTAGTCGGTGCGCCGGGCCATGGCACGGGACTCGCGGCTCTTGCGGACCCGCCGGCCCTCGAGGTAGCCGGCGTCCCGGTGGAACAACCGGTGCTGCCCCGAACGAAACCGCTTCGCGGCCATGACGACGTCCCGGTCGGGCGAGCCCGGCACCCAGCGGCGGACGACGTGGACGTCGGCCTCCTTGCCGGTCTTGAGGATGCCGAGGTCGGCATCGACGGCACCGAGCTCGGTGACGACCCAGTCGGGTCGGGGTTTCGGACCGTGCTGCGCGCCGTCCCACGACGACCAGCGGTCGCCCTCGGGCGGGCCGTCGGGGAGGCTGTCGAAGGCGTAGCCCTGGTGGACCTGCCCGAGAAGTGAGTCAGGTTCTGACGGAGGGGCTCCGTCGGTGAAGCGAAAGGACACGGAAGTGCTCCGGACGTGAGAAGGGACGGGGGCGGCTGCCACCCGGGACAGGCATGCACATGTCGACCTCCTCGGTCCGGTGACGGCCGGTGCCGTCGCTCGCGCCCAGCATCGGGGCCCCGGCGGTCCGCCGCAACCGGTTTTCGGCCGCACCCCCACGTCCACGGTGGTGGGGCTCACACCCGGTGACCCTGTCGCGGGCGGTGAGCGGTCGGCATACTCGCTGCAACGTCCGGACTCCGACAAGGCGGCACCCATGGCGCGACTGCAGCACACCGAAGGACTGACCGAGGAGCAGACCGAGCTGGTCGCGCTGGTGCGGGAGTTCGTGGACGAGCAGATCCTGCCGGTCGCGACCGAGCTCGAGCACCGCGACGAGTACCCCCAGGGCATCGTCGACGGGATGAAGGAGATGGGGATCTTCGGGTTGATGATCCCCGAGGAGTACGGCGGTCTCGGCGAGTCGCTGCTCACCTACGCGCTGTGTGTCGAGGAGATCGCGCGGGGCTGGATGAGCGTCAGCGGGATCATCAACACCCACTTCATCGTGACCTGGATGCTGCTGCAGCACGGGACGCAGGAGCAGAAGGAGCGCTACCTGCCGCGGATGGCCACCGGCGAGGTGCGCGGCGCGTTCTCGATGTCCGAGCCCGGCTGCGGTTCCGACGTCAGCGCGATCCGCACCAAGGCGGTGTCCGACGCCGGCGGGGGCTGGACGGTCGACGGGCAGAAGATGTGGCTGACCAACGGCGGGTCGTCGAACCTCGTCGCCGTGCTGACCCGGACCGACCTCGGTCAGGACTCGGTGTACCGCAACATGACCACCTTCCTGGTCGACAAGGAGCCCGGATTCGGTGAGGTGGCACCGGGACTCACCGTGCCGGGCAAGATCGACAAGATGGGCTACAAGGGGGTCGACACGACCGAGCTGGTCTTCGACGGCTACCGCACCGACGATGCGCAGGTGCTGGGGGGCGAGCCGGGTCGTGGCTTCTACCAGATGATGGACGGCGTCGAGGTGGGCCGGGTCAACGTGGCCGCCCGGGCCTGCGGCGTGGCGGTGCGCGCGTTCGAGCTGGGCATCGCCTACGCCCAGCAGCGCGAGACGTTCGGCAAGCCGATCGCGCAGCACCAGGCCGTGATGTTCCGGCTCGCCGACAT
>CAYRLV010000655.1:0-2050 GCA_964425155.1 uncultured Ornithinicoccus sp.
CTCATGCAGACCTCCTCGGTCCGGCCCGGCCGACCCGTTCGACCGGGCGGAACTTGATGGGTCCAGCACACCAAGATCCGGCCGCTCGCACAAGCCCTCTCGTGTGCTCCGTCTGGGCCCCGGCCCATCGGCTGGCGGCTCGCCGCGGCCAGGTCAGCGCTGGCGTCCTCGGAGCAGGTAGAGGATCGGCACCACGCCGGCCGAGTTGACCAGCGTGAGGCCCGCGGCCCATGCCCACTTCGACCCGCGGACCTCGTTCTGCGGCCGGCGCACCAGGTCGATGAGCGCGGCCACCTTCAGGCCCGCCTCAAATGCTCCGCCGAGCATGATCGCCTGGCGCACGCGGGGGTCCAGCTCGCTCCACTGCTTCTTCACCATGACCCGATCGTGCCTCCTGCCGTGCCCCTCGACAACACGTATGGCGCGCCGGCGCGTCATACGTGTTGTCGGGACGGTCGGCGCGGTCAGGACGCAGACGAGGAGAGGTCCTCGCCGTGGGCAGCGAGCAGCCTGCCGAAGGCCGCGGCCGCCGCATCGACGGTCTGCGGTTCGGGCGAGACCATCTGGTGCAGCGCGAGACCGTCGAGCGTGCCGAGGACGAGATCGGCCAGCGCGACGGCGTCGGTGGACGCCACGCCGAAGTCGATCAGGGCCTGCTGCAAGGGAGCCCGCCACGGAGCCCGCAGTCGCTCCGGTGCCCGGCCCCAGAGGCGCGGGTCCTGCACTGCGAGCGTGCAGGTGTCGAGATAGAGCCGCGTGACCTGCGCGGCCTCCGGAGACGTCAGCAGTCCCCACAGGGCCGGGACCAGCTCGCCGAGGCTGTCGATCGACACGCTCGCACCCTCGAGCGACAGCGCCAGACGCGACTGGGCGCGCCCGAGGACGTCGTCGACCAACCGCTCCTTGGTGCCGAAGTAGTAGAGCAGCATCCGGTCGCTGGTGCCCAGGGCCGCCGCCAGAGGTCGCAGCGACAGCCCGACCAGCCCGTGCTCCAGCACGTAGTCCAGGGCCTGGTCGGTCAGCTCCTCCCGGCGGTCCACCCCGGCACCGTAACACCACGCCCAGAAATCGTTTGGCGCCGTTTGTAGCGAGCGCTACATTGCTATGTAGCAAGTGCTACACATCTATCCGGGAGCAACCCATGACCGCCAAGCCCACCGACCACCGCAGCCCCCAAGCGCCGGCCACGCCCGCCCCGCCTGGCGGCCTGCGCGCCCTCACCACGTCCCCCGTCCGGCTGCTCGTGCTCTCCACCGGACTGGTCGGCGTGGTGGCCGCGGTGGGCATGGCGGTCGCCGCCGAGCCCTCCGACCGCACCTTCGCCGCCTCATCCAGCCAGGTCCAGAGCGTGCTGTCCGTCGTGGCGCCCTTCGTCGGAGTGTGCCTGCTCGCCCGACTCCGACCGCTCAGGGCGGTCCGTCCGGTCCGGTCGGCGATCACCACCGCGCTCGCCTTCGCGGCGTCCGTGGCGCTGTTCGGCTCGGCGTTGGGTGCCCTTGTCGCAGTGGCGAACCCGTCGGTCGGTCACGTGTGGCGTGCGGCGCTGGCCGTTGTCGCCGGCAGTATCCTCGCGCAGCTCGTGGCACAGCTGACCGGCACCGGGTTCGGGTTGCTGGTGCGACGGCGACTCCTCGCGTGCCTCGCCACCGGGTTGCCCGGGCTCCTCTGGGCCGTGATGGGCGTCGTGCCGGGGCTGGCGTCAGCGCGCGACTGGATCACGCCCTACGGGCCGGCCCGGCACCTGCTGGAGGGACACCTGGGCGGGCCGGTGCTGGCCCAGTGGCTGGTGGTGTTGGCCCTCTGGGGCGCGGGTCTCAACCTGCTCGGCCTCAGGTGGGCGAGTCGCAGGTCCACGACGCGCAGCTCGAAGTGACTGCCAGGACGGCTCGTCGGGTGAGAACCTCGGCCCGTGAACGAATTGAGCCCTGACGAGCGGCGCGTGCTCGACCTGGTGGACGACGACGCGATCCTCTCCGACCTCTCCACGCTGGTCGGTATCCCCTCGGTCGGCGGTACTGCTGGCGAGGTGGCAGCCCAGCGGTGGTGCGCC
>CAYRLV010000656.1:0-2041 GCA_964425155.1 uncultured Ornithinicoccus sp.
AGAGTGCCGTCGAGACCCTCAACCCGACCCGGGTCAAGCTGACCGTCGAGGTCCCGTTCGACGAGCTCAAGCCGAGCCTGGACGCGGCATACAAGGCGATCTCGAACCAGGTCAACGTGCCGGGCTTCCGCAAGGGCAAGGTGCCGGCCCGCATCATCGACCAGCGGATCGGCCGCGGCGCGGTCCTGCAGGAGGCCGTCAACGAGGCGCTGCCGCAGTTCTACGGCCAGGCCGTGCAGGAGCAGGGCGTGCGGCCGCTCGGCCAGCCCGAGGTCGAGGTGACGGCGGTGCCGGCCGACGAGGGCGAGGAGCTGTCCTTCACCGCCGAGGTCGACGTGCGTCCCGAGGTCACCCTGCCCGACTATTCCGCGATCAAGGTCGAGGTCGACGCGGTCGAGGCGAGCGACGAGGACGTGCAGGAGCGGATGACGACGCTGCGCCAGCGGTTCGGCACGCTGACCGGCGTGGAGCGGGCGGCCGCCGAGGGCGACTTCGTGTCCATCGACCTGTCCGCCACCATGGACGACGAAGAGATCGACTCGGTCACGGGGGTCTCCTACGAGATCGGGTCGGGCACCATGCTCGACGGACTCGACGAGGCGCTCACGGGTCTGTCCGCCGGCGAGACCAAGGAGTTCACCGCGCCGCTGGCCGGTGGCGACCGGGAGGGCCAGGAGGCCGACGTCACGGTGACCGTGCAGTCGGTCAAGGAGCGGATCCTGCCGGAGCTCGACGACGAGTTCGCCCAGTTGGCCTCCGAGTTCGACACGTTGGAGGAGCTCGAGCAGGACCTTCGCGCCCAGGCCGAGCGCGACAAGAAGTTCGAGCAGGGGGTGCAGGCCCGCGACAAGGTGCTCGAGCACCTGCTCGAGACCACGGACATCCCGGTGCCGGACTCGGTCGTGGAGGCCGAGGTGCACAGCCACCTGGAGAACGAGGACCGGCTCGAGGACGACGAGCACCGGGCCGAGGTGGACGAGAGCACCCGCAAGGCGCTGCGCGCCCAGTTCCTCCTCGACGCGATCGTCGAGAAGGAGGAGGTGCAGGTCAGCCAGGAGGAGCTGGTCGAGTACCTCGTCATGTCGGCGCAGCAGTACGGCATGGACCCCAACGAGTTCGCCCAGGCCGTGGACCAGGGCGGCCAGGTCCCGGCCATGCTCAGCGAGGTCGGTCGCCGCAAGGCGCTCGCGACCGTGCTGGAGCAGGCGGAGGTCGTCGACTCCGCCGGTGAGCCGGTCGACCTCAACGCGCTCAACACCGACGAGGACGCCGAGGACGCGGGTGACGGCGAGGACGCCGACGCCGCCGCGACGACCGACGACGGCGCCGACACGGAGGACACGGAGGACACGGACGAGTCGCCGGCTCCGGCCGACGAGGAGCAGCAGCCCACCACCACGGGGGCCTGAGCCACTCGCCTCGCACGCACCCTGGACCTGACCAGGACCCACGGACGCCCCGCTCCCGACCGGAGCGGGGCGTCGGTCTGTTCGGAGCCGTGTGCGCTGACGGCGAACACCGCCCGGGCGTGGGACTGTCCCGCCGCGGCCGGGCGTTAGGGTCATCGACAGGACCACGTGGGGGCCGCGACGCTCCGGGCACGTGGCCGAGACCGCCGAGACAGATGGAGAAACGGTGAGCAACAGCAGCGAGGTCGTCGCCGCGGACGAGCAGCGACAGGGCGGCCTGGACGAGCAGATCTACAACCGCCTGCTCAAGGAGCGCATCATCTTCCTGGGCTCCGACGTCAGGGACGACAACGCCAACGCGATCTGCGCGCAGCTGCTGCTGCTCGCCGCGGAGGACCCCGACAAGGACATCTGGCTCTACATCAACAGCCCCGGGGGCTCGGTCACCGCCGGTATGGCCATCTTCGACACCATGAAGTGGGTGCCGTGCGACGTGGCCACCGTGGCGATGGGCCTCGCGGCCAGCATGGGCCAGTTCCTGCTCAGCGCCGGCACCCCCGGCAAGCGCTACGCGACCCCGCACGCCCGGGTGATGATGCACCAGCCCTCCGGCGGCATCGGCGGCACGGCCT
>CAYRLV010000657.1:0-2039 GCA_964425155.1 uncultured Ornithinicoccus sp.
ACCTCGTCGCCCGGCTCGGCCAGGGCCAGCACCACCGCCGCGATGGCCTCGGTGGCTCCCGCCGTCACCAGCACCTGGCTGTCGGGGTCCACGTCCAGGTCGTAGAACCGCTTCTGGTGCTCGGCGATCGCCTCCCGCAGCACGGGGACGCCGATGGCCGGCGGGTACTGGTTCTGGCCGGAGTTGATCGCCGCGATCGCGGCGTCGAGGATCTCGCGGGGTCCGTCGGTGTCGGGAAAGCCCTGTCCGAGGTTGACCGCGTTGAGGCGCAGGGCGCGCTGGGTCATCTCGGCGAAGATGGTCTCGCCGAAGGGGCGCATGCGGGCGACGACGTCAGGGCTGGGCATGTCAGCAGGGTATCGACGGCCGGCCGCTCACCCGACCCGGGCGGGGGCAGCGAGGGCGAGCGCACTGATCTCGTCCGCGATCGTGGGCCAGAGCGGGCGGGGCAGGTCGTGGCCCATGCCGCGGTAGACCACCAGCCGGGCACCGGGCACCGCGCGCGCCGTGGCCCGGCCGGCGCTCGGCCGGATCACCCGGTCGGCATCGCCGTGCAGCACGAGGGTGGGCAGCCGGAGCCCGCGCAACGCCTTCCGACGGTCGCCGGAGGCCACGAGCGCGGCCTGCTGCCGGGCCGCCGCGCGCGGGTCGTCGGGTCGGCGGGCGAAGGCGGCGCGCACCCGGGCGCGCAGCTCCGCCTCCTCGGCGGGGTAGCCCGGTGACCCGAAGACCGAGGCGTAGAACACGGCCGCGTCGGCGGCCTCCTCCGCCGTGGTGGGCGGCCCGGCGGGCGCGGCTCGGGTCGCCCACAGCACCTGCGGCGTCGGGATCGTGCCGAGGTGGGCCGCCGGCGTCGACATGATCGAGGTGAGCGACCGCACGCGCTGCGGGTGGGTGATCGCCAGCGTCTGCGCGACCGTGCCGCCGAGCGAGACCCCGACGACGTGCGCGCTCGGCCAGCCCAGCGTGTCCATCACCGCGACCGCGTCACCCGCCATGTCCTCGAGCCGGTAGGGCGACCGGCCAGGGCGCAGCGCGCTGCGCAGCAGGCCCGGGGTTGGCGCGTCGTGCAGGTGCGTCGACAGGCCCGCGTCGCGGTTGTCGAAGAGCCCGATCCGGAAGCCGCGACCCGCCAGGTCGGCGAGCAGCTCCCGCGGCCAGGAGGTCAGCTGGCCGCCCAACCCGCACACGAGCAGCAGCGGCTCGCCGTCCTCCGGCCCGTGGGCCTCGTGGTAGAGCTCGATCGCTCCGTGGCTGGTGGTCGGCACGGCAAGCGACTCTAGAGGTGGCCGGCATCAACCGATCGGTTGACCCACGGATCCACCGGGGCGGCTCGGATCTCAGCCTGCTGCACGATGTCCGGCGGCCCCGCCCGGCCGCACCATCGAAGGGTGAACGACAACACCGCATTCCACCCTGCCGGGCCACGGCCCGTCATCGAGGTCTCCCACCTGTCCAAGTCGTATGGCGGCACGACCGTCGTCGACGACGTCACCTTCCACGTCGACGAGGGTGAGATCCTCGGCATCCTCGGCCCCAACGGCGCCGGCAAGACCACCACGGTCGAGTGCCTCGAGGGCCTGCGGCTGCCGGACAGCGGGACCGTGCGCGTCTGCGGGCTCGACCCGCGGGCCGAACGGGACGAGGTCACCCGGCTGCTCGGAGCCCAGCTGCAGGAGAGCGAGCTCCAGCCGAAGATCACGGTCGCCGAGGCCATGGACCTGTTCTCCGCCTTCTACCCCGCGGCGGCCGACTGGGGGCCGCTCGCCGACCGGCTCGGGCTCACCCCGCACCTGGGGCAGCGCTTCGGCAAGCTGTCCGGCGGGCAGAAGCAACGGCTGTTCATCGCGTTGGCGCTGATCGGCGACCCGACGGTCGTCGTGCTCGACGAGCTCACCACGGGGCTCGACCCGGCCGCCCGACGCGAGACCTGGTCGCTGATCGAGGACGTCCGCGACTCCGGCGTCACCGTGCTGCTGGTCACCCACTTCATGGAGGAGGCCGAGCGGCTCTGCGACCGGGTCGTGGTGATCGACAAC
>CAYRLV010000658.1:0-2037 GCA_964425155.1 uncultured Ornithinicoccus sp.
GCGTCGCCTCGGACGAGCTCACCCCTCGTGCCAGCCCTCGCCCCAGCGGTTCGGCTCGGGACGGTCCGCCGCGGGTTCGCGGCCCGGCTTGCGTGGCTGGTCGGGCATCGGCCGGGTTCGCGGGCGACCGTGCACCGGCTCGGTGGGTGCCGATCGAGAGCCGGCACCCGGCTCGGTGGGCGCCCACCCCGAGCGCGTCCCCGGCTCGGCCTCGGGCGGCTGCCACCCGCTGCCGCGCGGAGGCGTCCCCGCCGACGACTCCTCATCGGAAGGCGGCCCCGGGTGAGCGGGGCGACCCCCGCGACGCCGGCTCGCGCGTGCCCGACGCACGGGTTTCGGCACCGGCAACGCACGGCCCGTCCGGAGGAACAGCACCAGCGCCAGCCAGAACACCAGCAGGCCGGCGATCACCCCCAGGCCCAGACCGGCCCGGAGCGGGAGCAGGATGCCGAGGCCGCCGCCGAGCACCCAGGACAGCTGCAGCAACGTCTCGGAGCGAGCGAAGACGCTGGTGCGCACCTCCTCGGCCACCTTGTCCTGGATCATCGCGTCGAGCGACAGCTTGCCCAGCTGCTGGCACAGTCCCACGGTCAGGCCGAGGGCGACGGCCATGACGACACCGAAGAACAGCGCGGCCGCGACGGCCACGGCGGCGTCCACCATCAGCACCGCCAGCACGACGACCTGCGGCGGGCGGGAGCGCACGACGGACCCGAGGAAGGTGCCGAGGGCGCTGCCGATGCCCGCAGCGCCGACGACCAGGGCGATCTGCAGCGACATCCGGTCCTCCCAGCCGGGGAAGGGCACCTCCCGCAGCAGGAACGCCATGAAGATGGTGAGGAAGCCGGACAACGCCCGTAGTCCCACGTTGGCGCGCAGCGCCGTGACCACCTGCGGCCCGAGCCGGCGCCCGCGCCCGGCCCCGGTCAGGCCGAACATGGGCACCTCCTCCTCACCCTCCGAGGAGTCCACCCGGCTGGGCAGCAGGATCGCCAGCACGGTCCCGAGGATGAAGACGAGGAACCCGAACCGCAGCGTCCACTCGGGACCGATCAGGGACAGGCCACCGGCGATCGGGGCGGACACGGCGGCGCCCGCGACCCCGGCCAGGGAGAGGCGCCCGTTGGCCTTGACCAGGGTCAGCTGCGGCGGCACCAGCCGCGGCGTCGCCGCCGAGCGCGTCACGTTGTAGGCCTTGGTCGCGATCAGGACCCCGAGCGCGGCGGGAAACTGCCACGCGGAGTGGTCGGACACCGATGCCGCCAGCACCCAGCACAAGAAGGCGCGCAGCGCCAGCGTGGTGCCGATGGCCCAGCGCCGCCCGCGACGGAACTTGTCGAGGAACGGACCGACGAGCGGCGCGATGATGGCGAACGGCAGCATGGTGATGAGCAGGAACAGCGCCACCTGCCCCCGCGCCTCACCGGTCGGGACGCTGAAGAAGATCGAGCCCGCCATGGCGATCGCGACGGCGGTGTCGCCCGCGGCGTTGACGGCCCCCAGCTCCACCAGCCGGAACAGGCCGCTCTCCCCCGCGCCCTCGGCGTGGCTCGCCCGGCGCGCCAGATGGTATGCGGAGCGCGCACCTCGCCCGGTGACCTTCGCCCCGGTGCCCACTCCCCGCCCGACGCCGCGGGCTCCTCGCCCCACGCCTCGAGCCACCCGTGCGGCCCGGGTCGGGCCCGAGCGCTCGGTGGACCGCGGCCCGCCCTCGGTCGGTGGTTCCGCGTCACCCGCCCGGCCCGTCGCGCCCGGCGTGTCCCTCCATGACGGCGGGTCGAACTGGTCATCGGGCGGCACACCCCCATCTTGCCGAATCCGCGCCGCCGGCGTCAGAGGCGGGGCCGATGGCGCCCGCCGGAATCGGCCGGTGCGTGGCCGCGGGGTGCTGCTCTCGGGTCGGGTGACCTCAGCCGGGAAGGGTCCGGGTGGGCAGCGGGCACAGGTCGAGGTCGAAGGGCAGCACCTCGGGAGAGGGCGCGGCCGCGCGGGCGGCGTGCGACGTCATACGGCGCATGTGGTGGCGGCGGCAGAGCA
>CAYRLV010000659.1:0-2032 GCA_964425155.1 uncultured Ornithinicoccus sp.
GCCGGAGTCGGCACGTGGGGCGGGGTGATCCCGGCCGACTTCCGGGTGCGCTTCGAGCGTGCCTACGACCTGGAGGTGCAGGCCTGGGTGGACGCCTCCCGGCGCGGCGAGGTGGTCGGACCGACCTCGTGGGACGGCTACGTGTCGACCGTGGTGTGCACCGCCGGTATGCAGTCACTCGCCACTGGGCGCCCGGTCGCCGTGGAGCTCCCCGACCGCCCGGGGGCCGCCTGAATCCCCGGTCTCCCTGTGCTGGTGGCACCGCCGACGCGTCCGATCATTCCGCCCACGGCAGCGGGGCGAGGGGAGGGTCAGTCGGTCCCCTCCGCGCGGCCGTCACGGCCGTCGAGCTCATCCAGCCACTGCGTGACCGCGTCGTTGTGCTCGCCGAGCAGGGGCGGCGGACGGTGCTGTGCCCGTGCTCCGGCGAAGGGCTGGTCGTCGAACCGCAGCGGGGGGCCGGGCAGTTGGACGTCGCCGAAGAGCGGATGCTCGACGTCGACGAGTAGCCCCTGCGACCGAGTCTGCTCCCACTCGTAGACCTGGTCGAGGGTGCGCACCTTGCCGGCCGGGATGCCGGCGTCGGCGAACATCGCGAGCCAGGCCTCGGCGCCCTGGCCAGCCAGCATCTCCTCGATGACCGCGATCAGCTCAGGGCGATGTGCCACTCGGTCGGCGTTCGTGGCGAACCGTGGCTCGGTGGGGTCGAGCCCGATCCGGTCGGCGAAGCGCCGCCACAGGGCCTCGTTGCCGACGGCGACCTGCACCGGGTCGTCGGCGGTGCGGAACAGTCCGTAGGGCGCGATCGACGGGTGGTGGTTGCCGATCGGGTGCGGCACCTCCTGCGCCACGGTCCAGCGGGTGCCCTGGAAGGCGTGCACGCCGACGACACCGGCGAGCAGGCTGGTGCGCACAACCCGGCCACGTCCGGTGCGTTCGCGCTCGTGCAGCGCCGCGAGCACGCCATACGCGCCGTAGATCCCGGCCAGCAGGTCGGCGATCGGCACCCCCACCCGACTGGGTTCCTCGGGCCCCGGTCCGGTGAGGCTCATCAGACCGGCCTCGCCCTGGGCGATCTGGTCGTAGCCGGCGCGGCCGCCCTCCGGTCCGTCGTGGCCGAATCCGGTGATGGAGCACACGATCAGTCGCGGGTTGAGCTCGTGCAGCCGGTCGATGCCGAAGCCGAGTCGGTCCAGGACGCCCGGGCGGAAGTTCTCGAGGAGCACGTCGGCCCGGGAGACCAGCCGGGTGAGCAGCCGGATCCCTTCGTCACTCTTGAGGTCCGCCGTCACGGACTCCTTGTTGCGGTTGCAGGACAGGAAGTAGGTCGACTGTTCGTCACTCGGGTCGCCGAGGAACGGTGGGCCCCACCTCCGGGCGTCGTCACCGCCCGGCGACTCGACCTTGATCACCCTGGCCCCGAGGTCGCCCAGCATCATCCCGGCGTGCGGGCCGGCCAGGGCGCGGGTCAGGTCGACCACGACCAGGTCGGACAACAGTGGTGCCTGCGGCTCCGGGGCGCTCAACGACGGACTCCTTCGGGACGGGGGACCGATCAGCAGGGTCAGCGCTTTCACGGTACCGGTCGGGCAGGGACGACGACACCTGGCGACGGCCAGCTGTGTGGGGAATACGCTGGGCGGACGGCGTCCACGGGCGCCAGGTACGTCCGGAGCCGAGGAGGACCGATGAGCACGACCGGCGCGAGCGCCGTGCAGACCCTCGAGCAGTACCCGATGCTGGTCGACGGGCAGTGGGTCGCAGCGGCCGACGAGGGGTGGCTGACGGTCGAGAGCCCCAGCAACCGCACCGATTTCGCACAGGTCCCCCGCGCCGGGGCGGTGGACGTGGACCGGGCTGTCGAGGCGGCCGCGCGAGCGTTGCCCGCTTGGCGCGGCCTGGCGCCACGGGAGCGGGCCACGGTCTTCCGGAAGGCCGCCGACGCCCTGGAGCCCGAGGTCGAGCGGATCGCCAGGCTGCTCTCGCAGGAGAACGGCAACGCCATCCGCACCCAGTCGCGCGGCGAGGTGGC
>CAYRLV010000660.1:0-2031 GCA_964425155.1 uncultured Ornithinicoccus sp.
ACATCACCTACCTGGCCACCGGCCAGGGCTGGCTGTACCTGTGCGCGGTCCGCGACGGCTGCTCCCGCCGGGTGCTCGGCTACGCCTTCTCCACGTCCTTACACACCGACCTGGTCGAGCGCGCGCTGCGCCGCGCGGCCTGCTTTCGCGACCCCGCCCCCAGCCGCAGCGAGAAGGTCATCGTCCATGCGGATCGCGGCTGCCAGTACACCTCCACCCAGCTCGCCGAAGTCGCCCAGGACCTCCGGGTTCGGCTATCGGTCGGTCGCACCGGCGTGTGCTGGGACAACGCCCAACAGGAAAGCTTCTGGTCCACCCTGAAGACCGAGCACTACGACCGGCACCACTTCGCCACCCACGCCGACGCGATCCGCTCGGTCAGCGCCTGGATCGAGAACATCTACAACCGCCGACGACGCCACAGCGCCCTGGGCCAGATCAGCCCGGTAGCCTACGAGCACCGACTCACCGCCACGGCCACCAAGGCCGCTTAACCGATGTCCACGAAACGGGGTCAAACCCACGTGATATGTGTCACCCCTACGTATGCCTCGAAGAAGCTCCGGGAGCGGATCGCGTTTGACCTCAGACCGATCAATGCTCCCGTGACCGCCAAAGCCGCGTGAGATTGACCACCGGCTAGCCCGATGGTCAGGTTAGACGTGACAGAGAAGGACGCCCCTTATGCGTACTAAGCGCAGGAGGCACACTGCGACCTACCAGTAGGAGGTCGCACGTCTGGTGATCGATAGCGGCCGCATAGTCGCGGAAGACGATCGCGAGATCGGGGCTTGCACGGAACTTGACAGGCTCGGCTGCGAACGCCGCCAATAGGCTGTTGCAGCGACCGCCAAGGCTCGCTCGCGATGCGCTTGTCGAGGCGAACACAGCAGCCCGATCAGCAGAGGGTGATCGTGTCCGGCGCCCAGGCCACCGAGACGGTCCCGCCGCAACTAACCGATCGATTGGCGTCCCGGCTGGCCAACGCGAGCAACCCGCTGTACAGGTCGAGGACATGCTTGATGCGCTCTTGCCGCGATCCTGACCCCGTTGCCCAGAGTTGTGGTCGGGCACCCCCGGCGCTGGGGAGGTCGCGCCAAGATTCTTCCCGCGACCACTCGCCAAAGTCCCGAATTCTGGCAGCGAAACCTACAGACACACTGTACCTTCGCTCTCGGAGCAATCGCGGAGGCAGGCCCCAGACGTAGCAGTACAACCAAGGAGCAGCAATGATGGTTACGCAGGGAGCCACTCGGAACACCGTCTGGCCGCGCGTCGTCTTCTATGGGGGTCTCCTGCTCCTGATGGTCACCGTCGTGTCTGGCGCTCTGGCCCGCTGGCTTCCACCATTCGCAGCCAATCACATCGGGTGGGATAGCGAGGCCTACGTGTTTGCCATAGCGATGGCTGCGTGGGTCGAGTTCGGATGCTGGCGCTTGGCCGGTCGGGCACGCCTCGCCACCGGGCTGCTGATTGGATTAGCTTTCTTAATCCTCTATTTTATCGCACTGATACACAGTCTCCCAAATTCCTTCACGACTTTGAGCGAGGCATTTTTTGCCTTGGCAATTCTCGTTCCCTATGCAGCGATCGAACGGCCCTTGGGGGTATGGCCGCTCGCAGCTTCGGCGTTGTTGGTGGCCGCGATTATCATCGGAGTGGGCAATTGGCCAAAGTCCGCATGGCTCATGCTGGCAGAGGGTCTCAGTTTGATCGTCCTCGCGCCTTGGGCCTTTGACCTCCTGGACAGGAGTATCCTCGACCTGCGACAGCCAGCGAGAGCCGCGAAGAGGGCTGTGCTCTACGTGATCTTGATCCTCACACCCGTTGCGGTCGTTCTCATGGGTACGAGCGTTCGGTATTCTGGTAGCTTTGTTAGTTGGGTTCTTCAATACATCGGACGGAGCCAAGAGTCGTTCTTGGGACTGCTGTTGGTGATGGCATACCTCGCAATTGTCAGACCAAAACGCAGTAGGTCAAAGCGTAAAGAATATGAACAGTCAAAATCCCCACTAAGCGAAAAGTGTTGAC
>CAYRLV010000661.1:0-2029 GCA_964425155.1 uncultured Ornithinicoccus sp.
CATGGCAGGCTGGGGCCCATGCGGCTGCTGGTGGTGGAGGACGAGGAGCGCCTGGCCGCCGCGCTGCGCCGCGGCCTGGCCGCCGAGGGGTTCGCCGTCGACGTCGCCGGCGACGGCATCACCGGGCTGAACCAGGCGCTCTACGGCGACTACGACGCGGTGATCCTCGACATCATGCTGCCCGGCAAGTCCGGCTACGACATCGTCCGCACCCTGCGCGAGCAGGAGGTCTGGGTGCCGGTGCTCATGCTGTCGGCCAAGGACGGCGAGTACGACCTGGCCGACGGGCTCGACTACGGCGCCGACGACTACCTCACCAAGCCGTTCTCCTTCGTGGTGCTGCTCGCTCGGCTGCGCGCGCTGCTGCGCCGGGGCGCCCCCGCGCGGCCACCCGTGCTCAGTGTCGGCGACGTGCACCTCGACCCGGCACTGCGCGAGGTGCGCGTCGGCGACGAGCCGATCGCGCTGACGCCGCGGGAGTACTCGCTGCTCGAGTACCTGCTGCGCAACGCCGGGCGCGTCGTCAGCAAGACCGAGTTGCTCGACCACGGCTGGGACGCCTCGGAGGACGTCGCGCCCAACACGGTGGAGGTGTATGTCGGCTACCTGCGCCGCAAGCTCGGGCGCGACGTGATCGACACCGTCCGCGGCTCCGGCTACGTGCTGGGCCGATGAGCCGCAGGCCGGGGGCCGGGTTCGCCAGCCGGCTGAGCCTGCGCTGGCGGCTGCTGCTGGTGAGCGTCGCGTGTGTCGCCGTGGCCCTCGCCGTGGGGAGCCTGGTCCTGTATGCCGTGCTGAACGTCGCCGGTCGACGCGCCCTCGACGACGCCGCCACCAACACCGCGAAGGACGTGGCTGCGCTGGTGAGCCGGGGCAGCGTCCCGGACCCGCTGCCGGTCTCGGGGGCGCAGCTCGTGCAGGTCGTCGACGCGCAGGACCGGGTGATCGGCGCCTCCGCCACCGCCGACCGGCTGACCTCCCTGCTGCGGCCGGACGAACTGTCCCGGGCCCGGGCCGGGCGGCACCTGACCGTCCCCGGCACCCGGGCCGGGATCAACGGCCACCTGCGGGTCGTCGCCCTGCCGGTCACGGCGCCGGGCGACCGCACGCCTCGGCAGGCGACGGTGGTCGTGGCGGTGCAGTCCCGGGACTTCGAGCGGGCCCAGGGGGTGCTGGGCGGAACGCTGCTGGTCACCTACCCGTTGCTGCTGGCCGCTCTGGGTGTCCTGTCGTGGTGGGTCCTCGGGCGGACGCTGCGGCCGGTGGAGCGGCTGCGTGCGGGTGCCGAGTCGATCAGCGGCGACGAGAGCGACGACCGGCTCCCGGTGCCCGACACGGCCGACGAGATCGCGGCCCTCGCGGCCACCCTCAACCGGATGCTCGACCGGCTGGCCGCCTCCCGGGAGCGGCAACGGGACTTCGTCGCCGACGCGGCCCACGAGCTGCGCAGCCCCCTCGCCAGCATGCGCACCCAGCTCGAGGTGGCCCAGCACCTCGGCGAGGGCGGCGACCTGCCGGAGGACCTCCTCGCCGACGTCGCCCGACTGTCCGGCCTCGTCGAGGACCTGCTCATCCTGGCCCGTCTCGAGCGGCAGGGACCCACCGGCGGGCGGGACTGGGTGGTCGAGATCCGTGACCTGGTCGACGAGGTCGCCGGCCGGTATGGCGGCGCCCGAGTCCCGGTCACGGTCGACCGGGCTCCGGGCGGCGACTGGGACGCGGCCGCACCGATCAGCGTCGCCGCCGATCCCGAGCACCTGCGGCGGATGCTGACGAATCTCGTGGACAACGCCGTGCGACACGCGAACTCGGCGGTCGAACTGTCCGTGGGGACCGAACCGGGGCGGGTGGTGCTGACGGTCTCCGACGACGGGCCGGGCATCCCGCTGGTGCACCGCGAGCGCGTCTTCGAGCGGTTCGCCCGCCTGGACGACGCCCGCGACCGGGACGCCGGGGGCAGCGGCCTCGGGCTCGCCATCGTCCGGGAGCTGGTGGAGCGGATGGGCGGCACGGTGCGACTCGACGACGC
>CAYRLV010000662.1:0-2028 GCA_964425155.1 uncultured Ornithinicoccus sp.
GGGTGGTCCTGACCGCCGAATCCGCTGAGTGGGCGCGCCCACCCGCCGCCACCGGGCTCGGACAGCAACGCCGGTGCCGGTTGCCCCTGCCGGAGCCACAGCATGAGCAGCACGAACGCCGGGACGCAGATGGCGGTCAGCTTGAGCCAGTACTGCACCGCCTGCACGAAGGTGATCGACCGCATCCCGCCCGCGACGACGCTGAGCAGCACGACGACCGCGACGACGAGCCCACCGACCCAGGTGGGTGCGCCCGTGACGACGTGCAGCGCCAGCCCGGCTCCCTGGAACTGCGGCAGCAGGTAGAGCCAGCCGATGCCGACCACGAGCACCGAGCAGAGCAACCGGATGCGCCGGCTGTCCAACCGCGCCTCGGCGAAGTCGGGCACCGTGTAGGCGCCGGAGCGGCGCAGCGGCGCGGCGACCAGCAACAGGAGCACCAGGTAGCCGACGGTGTAGCCCACCGGGAACCACAGCATGTCCGCGCCGTGGGAGTAGACCAGCCCGGCGATGCCGAGAAAGGAAGCGGCAGAGAGGTATTCGCCGCCGATGGCGGAGGCGTTGAGTCGGGGAGACACCGCCCGGCTGGCGACGTAGAAGTCGCTGGTGGTGCGGGACAGTCGCAGCCCCACCGCGCCCACGCCGGCCGTGAGCACGCAGACCACGACGATCGCGGCCACCGCGTAGGGGGAGTTCACCGGCGCTCCACCAGGGCGACGAACTCCCGCTCCAGCTGCTCCGAGTGCCGCACGTAGTAGCGGGCGGCCAGCAGCACGACCGGATAGACGAGGACGCCGAGCACCAGCCAGGGGAGCGGGATCTGCCAGACCCGCACGTCCTGGGTCGCCGGCACGAGGAGGAACACCAGCGGCAGCCCACCGAGCACGCACGCGGTGGCACCGAGCACCGTGAGGGACAGCCGCAGCTGGGCGCGCACGAGCGCCTGCATGTAGACCTCACCGAGGCCGGTCTGTTCCCGGATGTCGGTGGTCACCGGCCGCTTCTGGCCGCGCACGGCTGCGTCCCGGCGCGGGGACGTGACGCGCACGCGACGTGGCGGGCCGGTCGGCTCCGGCGGGCGGCCCGGCATCAGTCGGACGCGGCCGGGTGCCGTGGTGTCGGTGTCGAGATCCGTTCGCGCAGCGTGCGCGCGTGCCGGCGGCTGACCTGCAGCTCGTCGCCGCCGACCAGCACCACGACCCGACCCTGCTCGACGCGGACCTCCTCGATGGCGGCGGTGTTGACGACGGTGCTGCGGTGGATGCGCAGGAATCCCGCTGGGGCCCAACGCTCCTCGAGGACCGACAACGGCGTGCGCACCAGGTGCGACCCGTCGGCCGTGTGCAGCCGGGCGTAGTCCCCCTGGGCGCTGGCGTAGCGCACCTGCGAGCGCAGCACGAAGCGGGTCACCCCGCCGAGCTCGACCGGGATGGACTCGTCGGCCACCTCGGCGGACTCGCGGCCGAGGCCGGACCGGTGCGACTCCCAGACCTGGTCGACGGCCTGCCGCAGTCGCTCGGCGCGCACCGGCTTCATCACGTAGTCGGTCGCCCGCAGCTCGAAGGCGTCCACGGCGTGTTCGTCGTAGGCGGTGACGAACACGACCTGGGGACGGGCCTCCATACGCGCCAGCACTCCGGCGAGTCCGATCCCGTCGAGTCCCGGCATCTTGATGTCGCAGAAGATGACGTCGACGGGCGTGGACTCCAGCGACGCCAGGGCAGCCGATCCGCTGCGCGCGGTCGCCACCACCCGGACGCGCGGCTCGAGACCGAGCAGGTACTCCAGCTCGGCGAGGGCGGGCGGTTCGTCGTCGACCAGCAGCGCCCGCAGCGGGTCGTCGACGGCGGGAGATCCGCGGTGGGGCATGGCCGAAGGTTACGTGGCCGGTCGGGTGGCAGGGGAGTACTTGGGCACCCGAAAACTCACCCGGGTGCCGGCGCCCTCCGCCGTCTCGACCACCAGCCCGTGGTCGTCGCCGAAGACCTGGCGCAGCCGCGCGTCCACGTTGCCCAGCCCGACGTGGTC
>CAYRLV010000663.1:0-2028 GCA_964425155.1 uncultured Ornithinicoccus sp.
ACCACCCCCAGGTCACCGCCACCTACGGCGGCCAGTTCAGCGTCGACGGCGGCGAATGGATCCCCATCCCCGACACCCTCGACATCACCGGCCCCGCCGGCACCCTCCAAGTCAAAACCGCCCACGCCCACCTCGTCACCCACTGACGAAAGGGCTCAGCCGGACCGGCGGCTCTCATGCCAGTCCCTCCAGAGGTCACCGCACAGCAGGATCAGGATCCCGAGCAGGATCGACACGATCGCGATGGCGACACCCAGGCCGAGCTGGGGGTTCGAATAGCAGCGGAAATCCTTCGCGCCTGGGGGAAAGTACGTTCCGTCGGGGCATGCCGTCAGAGTCCGCTGGAGCGCCACCACGACGCCATCGATAACTCCCAGAATCGCCAGAATGACGCCGCCGGCGATCGCCACAGCGACCACCGTCTCCCGGTGGTCGGCTCCGTCCGATGAAGCATCCGCGCGCTCACGCGAGGCATCCGTGCCCACGAACATTGACTCTATCCCTCCGAAACGCCCACGGGTTGCCTCGTTGGCACAGTCACACGCCTCACCAATTGGCAACCCTGACAAGTCCACTTGTGGACAACCATCGAGACCGGCTGCCGCGACGGCATACTCACTGATGTTGGCCGCACAACCGGACCGTCTTGCAGGGGGACATCATGAACCGGCGACTCACCGCCATACTCGTTGCCGTCTGCGTCTCGGCGACGGCCGCCTGCACTGGCGACACCAACGCCGGCGCGCAGCCGAGCAGCGCGACGACACCAGCCACGTCCAGCACCAGCGCAGCCGCGGCGCCAGCCATCGGGAAGCCCACGCCGACGCGCAAACCCAAGCCCAAGCCGAAGCCGCCGGCCGTGATGCCCATCCGCGTCGCCGACAAGGCACCGATGTCGACCCCGAAGCGGATCGTCCAGGAGATGCTCAAGCGGACTCGATCATCGGTCCGCAAGCCCGTCGACGGTGTCTCGGTCAAACGCCTCGATCGAGCCAGGCACCGCCTGGTGGACTACTTGGCATTCGCCCACGCCAACCGCCGTGCACAGTGCGATCCGTTCGTTCCAGACACGGCGTTCCTGTCCCTGATGTCCGAGTACTGGCGCGATGAACTGGTCAAGGCCGAGAACGCGGAGTGGGCGCGCGCGGTCAGCTTCCGGCTGGCGTCGAAAGGCCACACCTGCAAGGGGCTGTCATGGCAGGCACCGGGCATCGTGGTCGGGCACCAGCGGATGCGGTTCACGCCCGGCAAGGGCGACTCCGATGTCTTCGTCACCTACGTCGGTCAGTTCGGCTACTCCTTCAGGACGAAACGGGACAACCCGGAACTCTATGTGGGAACGTACCGCCAGAGGTTCGGGCTCGACCTGAGCGGCAGAACCGTTGAGATCGTGTCGATCTCGGCACCCGACAGCTGGATCTACAACGCCTGGCCGGCGATGAAACCGCCAGCATCGTTCGCCAAGGTCATGTCCGGCCACCGGACACTGCCCGGGGCGAGCGCAAAGAACTGGCGCACGCTCCAACACGCCGTACGGCGCACGCTCAGGACGCCTGCTGCAACCTGGAAGCTGACCACCCGCCAGCGGAAGAACGCGCACAAGGTCGATCACTCGAGCTTCCGGATGCGCGTCGCGCTACGACGTGGCGACGCCGTGTGGCAGGACCCCGACGCCAAGAACAGAGTGCTCGTCCTCGACCACGGCCGACTTCTGCTCGAGCCGAAGGGGGACGACGGCCTGCGAGCGACCCTGGGCAACCACATCCCGGTTCATACCCGGTGGGCCGCCAGCGACCCGACGTCCCGCCGGCACGACGGCGAAGGGAACCCATCCCCCTTCGTCCATCTCGAGCTGCTGCGTCTCGCCACGAGCGTGCGGCCCGAGAAGTGCGCCGGATGGCAACGCAAGGCCCACGCGACGACCTGCCTGTTGGCGCGCACACCGGCGACCAACGCCGCATACAGCAAGGGAATCGCGACGCAATGGGGCTGGTCCGCCTTGACGCACAACCACGTCTGGCTCGACGC
>CAYRLV010000664.1:0-2021 GCA_964425155.1 uncultured Ornithinicoccus sp.
GGTCCCCACGACTCGTCGGGGACGCCGGGCGGCTGCAGCTTGCGCCGCTTGGGCCGGCCGGTGCCGCCACCGGGCTCCTTCTCGCCGGGCCAGGCCTTGCTGGCCCGCGCCGCGAGCACGAACGACTTGCGCAGCGGGGTGCCCTCGAAGCCGTCCGGCAGCAGCAGCGGCCGCAGCTCGCTGCCCTGCTCGTCGCCGAAGCCGGCGAAGGAGATGCCGAACATCTCGTGGACCTCGCGCTCGTGCCAGGCGGCGCCGGGCCACAGGTCGGTGACGCTGGCGAGCGCCGCCCCGTCGGCGACGCGGGTGCGCACCAGCACCCGACGCAACGGCGCCGGGGGTGCCCCGCTGCCCGCGGCGGTCGCCATCAGGTGGCAGACGACGTCGAAGCCGGGGTCCTCCTCGAGGTCGGTCTGGTCGACGCCGGTCAGCCAGTCGAAGTAGTCGAAGCCGTCGTGGCGCAGCGCGGCAAGCGTGTCGTGCCACTCGCTCGCCGCCACGTCCTCGTGGGCCTGCTCGGCCGCCGACATCACGACTCCCCCTGCGCCGGGGTCGGCGGGGCGACCAGCGGCCGGGTGACTTCCGCAGCGGAGGCCGAGCGGCCCGCATACTTGCCGCGGATCCCCTGGGTGCTCAGCGTCTCGGCCGCGATCTTCTCCTGCAACTTGATGATGCCCTGCAGCAGCGCCTCCGGCCGTGGCGGGCAGCCGGGCACGTAGACGTCGACCGGGATGATCTGGTCGACGCCCTTGGTGACGCAGTAGGAGTCCCAGTAGGGGCCGCCGCTGTTGGAGCAGGCGCCGAAGGAGATGACGTATTTGGGCTCGGGCATCTGGTCGTAGAGGCGGCGCACGGCGGGGGCCATCTTGTCGGTGACCGTGCCGGAGACGACCATGAGGTCGGCCTGTCGCGGGCCGGGGGCGAACGGGATCACGCCGAGCCGGATGAAGTCGTGCCGAGCCATCGACGCCGCGATGAACTCGATGGCGCAGCAGGCCAGCCCGAAGTTGAAGACCCACAGGCTGTAGCGGCGGCCCCAGCCGAGCACGATCCGCACCACCTTGGGCGCATGCTCGGCGGCGAGGCCGACCCGGGGCATGGGCAGGTCGGTCGTCATCTCACACCCACCTCAGCAGCCCCCGGCGCCAGGCGTGCGCCAGGCCGACGAGCAGGACGCCGACGAAGATGCCCACCTCGAGCAGCGAGGCGAGCGCCAGGTCGGCGGAGCGGATCACCGTCGCCCACGGGAACAGGTAGACCGCGTCCACCGCGAAGATCAGGTAGAGGAACGCGTAGAGGAAGTAGCGCACGTTGGTCTGCGCCCAGCCGCCGCCGACCGGGTCGACCCCGGACTCGTAGGTCGTCTGGCCCGCCGCGGTGGGGGCGTGCGGCGCGAGCAGGCGACGGGCCCCCATACCGGCGACGAAGAGGAGCACGCCCACGAGGGCGACTCCTCCGACGACAAGGTAGGGCGGCAGCACACCGTGAGCCTAGTAGGAGGCCGCCGGGCACGGGCGGAGGCGGCGTCGGCGTGCTCCCCGCAGTTGCGGAGCGGGCGAGGCGTGCCTTTGCTCACTCCTCCGCACCGAAGGGGAGCGGTCGGCCTACGATGGGTGGTGGCATACCCCATGCCCGACACGGTCCCGAGAAGTCTGGGGAGGGCGACGACAAGCGGCGACGATGGAGCGGAGCGACCCTGCCGCCGAGGAGCCCGATCACCAAATTGAGGAACAGAACTGCTGACATGAGTAGCAAGCCCGTCCAGCGGGTGGACCAGGTGGTGATCCGGTTTGCCGGTGACTCCGGCGACGGGATGCAGTTGACCGGAGATCGCTTCACCTCCGAGACCGCCGTGCTGGGCAACGACCTGTCCACGCTGCCGAACTTCCCCGCGGAGATCCGCGCGCCGCAGGGCACCCTGCCGGGGGTGTCGAGCTTCCAGCTGCACTTCGCCGACCACGACGTGCTCACCCCCGGTGACGCCCCGGACGTGCTGGTCGCGATGAACCCGGCGGCGCTCA
>CAYRLV010000665.1:0-2018 GCA_964425155.1 uncultured Ornithinicoccus sp.
CGCCGGCCTTCTCGACCCGCACGACGGCGCCGCACCAGCCGGTCTCGACGTCCTCCACCACCAGCCCGCGCTCCGCCTCGACCTCGCGGGCGCGGCCGCGCCGGGGCGCGCGCCAGTCGCCGGAGAGCACGTCGGAGCCATATCGGTCGGTCACGAGCAGCGAGCGTATGGCGTGCCGGGCGCCTCGCCCGGACGCCGCGCCACGGGCGTGTCCCCCGGAGGCGCGCGGACGACGTAGACTTGGCACTCGGCATACCTGAGTGCCAAGGCGCGTTGTCACTCAGGAGGAGAAAGGCGACCGCGGCTTCGGCGCGGTGCCGGAGCGAGCGGCAGACAGGGTGGGAGGTAGCGCCATGAGCGAGGAGCGACGGCTCGCGGTGCTGCGGGCCATCGTGCAGGACTACGTGCAGACCTCCGAACCGGTGGGGTCGAAGGCGTTGCTCGAGCGGCACCAGCTCGGCGTGTCGGCGGCGACGGTGCGCAACGACATGTCGGCCCTGGAGGAGGAGGGGCTGATCGCTGCTCCGCACACCAGCGCCGGTCGGGTGCCGACCGATGCCGGCTACCGGCTGTTCGTCGACCGGCTGGCGGCGATCAAGCCGCTGAGTGCCGCCGAGCGCAGCGCGATCGCCCGGTTCCTCGAGGGCGCAGTCGATCTCGACGACGTGGTGGACCGCACGGTGCGGCTGCTCGCGTCGCTGACCCACCAGGTCGCGGTCATGCAGTACCCCTCGCTCACCCGCTCGACGGTGCGGCACATCGAGTTGGTGCCCCTGACGGCGCAGCGGCTGATGGTGGTGCTGATCGTCAACACCGGACGGGTCGAGCAGCGGGTCATCGAGACCGAGCGCGACCTGTCCGGTACCGAGGGCGACGACCTGATCAACCGGATGCGTGACGGGCTCAACGAGGTCGTGGTCGAACGGCTGCTGCCGGACGCCGCCGCGGAGCTCGAGTCGCTGCCCGACCGCTTCACGCCACCCGATCGCGAGCTCGTGCGGGCCGTCGTCCGGTCGCTGGACGACGCCCTCGTGGAGGAGCGGGAGGAGCGTGTGGTGCTCGCCGGCACCGCCAACCTCGCGCGGGTCGGCGCCGACTTCCCGTTGTCCATCGGTCCGGTGCTGGAGGCGCTCGAGGAGCATGTCGTGCTGCTCAAGCTGCTCGGGACCATGGGCCGCGACGAGGACGCCGTCGCGGTGCGCATCGGTGCCGAGAACCCGCACGCCGGGCTGCGGTCGACCTCGGTGGTGAGCACCGGTTACGGCGCCGGTCGAGTCGCCGGTCTCGGCGTGCTCGGCCCCACCCGCATGGACTACCCCCTGACCATGGCCTCGGTCCGGGCGGTGGCGCGTTACGTGTCCGACATCCTGGACGCCTGACCGCCGCCTCCGACCCTGCCGGCACGACCCGCGAAGGACAGCTGTTGAACGACTACTACGAGGATCTCGGCGTCAGCCGTGACGCCAGCACCGAGGAGATCAAGCGCGCCTACCGCAAGCAGGCGCGGCGCCTCCACCCCGACGTCAACCCCGGGCCGGAGGCCGAGGAGAAGTTCAAACGGATCTCCCAGGCGTATGACGTGCTGTCCGATCCCAGCAAGCGCGCCGCCTTCGATCGGGGGTCCGACCCCTACGGCGGGGCCGCCGGCGGCTTCGGGCAGGGCTTCTCGTTCAGCGACATCATGGACGCGTTCTTCGGCCAGGGCGCGACCGGCCAGCGCGGCCCGAGGTCGCGCCACCAGCGCGGCCAGGATGCCCTGGTGCGCCTGGACATCGACCTCGCGGAGGCGGTGTTCGGCGGCGAGCAGGAGATCACCATCGACACCGCGGTGGAGTGCTCGACGTGCCACGGCGAGGGTTCCCAGCCGGGTTCGGGCACCCGCACCTGCGACATCTGTGGCGGCCGGGGCGAGGTGCAGCAGGTCCAGCGCTCCTTCCTCGGACAGGTCATGACCTCGCGTCCGTGCGTCGCCTGCCAGGGCTACGGCACGGTGATCAGCAACCCCTGCTTCGAGTGCT